>CAZHYX010000087.1:0-10466 GCA_964536675.1 uncultured Flavobacteriaceae bacterium | reverse complement strand
AATTTTTTTAAGTAAAAAAACAAGCTTTTTATGGATTATTTTCAATATGGTCAAAGAACGTTATTATTTTACTTCTTTATTGACTAATTTTCTTTTTTAGTAATCCAAGGAATTTCTTTTGCTTTATTATCGATAGTCAATTTTCGTGCCAACACAAAAAGGTAGTCAGAAAGTCTATTTAAATATGTTAATACATATAAATTAATAGGTTCTAATTCATGTAATTGTACAACTAAACGCTCTGCACGCCGGCATACACATCTGGCAATATGACAGAATGACACCGTTTGATGACCTCCTGGAAGAATAAAATTGGTCATTTGTGGGAGTGATTTTTCCATGAAGTCTATTTCGTTTTCAAGAAATAGAATATCATCATTTGATATTTTGTGAATATTCAGTCTATCTTTTCCACTTTTTAAACTTTCTTTTTCAGGAGGTGTTGCCAACATAGAACCAATAGTAAAGAGTTTATTTTGTATATTGAGTAATACAGTTGCCGTTTTGTTGTCAATTGGCTGATCTCTTACAAGTCCGATATGTGAATTTAATTCATCTACTGTGCCATAAGATTCAATACGTAAATGATATTTAGGCACTCTAGTACCTCCAAAAAGAGAGGTCTTACCTGTATCGCCGGTTTTGGTATATATTTTCATAGCTGATTTTGTTCAACAATTAAAAATTAAAAATTGGTTTTAGAAGTTTGTATTTGTGTTTAAACCCTATGCCTTAATTACAAAATGTTCTTTAATTTGTTCTTTTCTAAAAAATACAATTCCCCAAAAATAAGTATCAACAGTTACTGTAACTTTTGGATGTTGTTTTATATATTGCCAAGCTTCTTTCATACCTCTACTCCAATAAATATCATCAAAGATAAAAATAGAATCATTATGAACATTCGAAAGGCATTGTTCAAAATAACGAATTGTTGCTTCTTTTTGGTGATTTCCATCGAAATAAATAAAATGAAAATTATTTTCTTTTATAACATTAGTTAGTGTAGTATCAAAGTTTCCGATAATGGTATTTATATTTTCTAATTTGAATTTATTGAAATGTTCAATTGCTATATTTGCTGTAGATGCACAACCCTCAAGAGTGGTAATATTGGTAGGAGGATTTGCAAAGCTTATTGCTGAAGTTGCTAAACCAACAGAAGTACCAATCTCTAAAACCTCCATCGGATTAAAAAAAGTAACTATTCTACCCAATAGTTGGGCTTTTTTTAAAGAAATACCTGCTTTTTTAGTAATTTTTGAAACTCTTCGCTTGCTCTTCAGATGTGATTTTGAACCCGTTCCAAAATCTTCTACAGAAATAAAAGTGGTATTTTTTAGAAGAACATTTCTATACTTTTCAACTTGTTCATGCCATTCTTTTTTTGTACTATCCTTAATACATTGACTAATTAGACCATAAATAAATGGAGAATGAATTGCGGGTTGTAAACCAGACTTAACTAAAAATTTTATATAAGATTTGAGTTGAAAAAGCATATTTATTTTTTGTAACTTCGAAAATAAGAAGAATTATTAAAATAATTTAGATTATTTAATAGTATTCGTAATGAAAAGGCAAATTATTAATAAGCTTAGGGAGTATAGGGTTTATAATCAGTAAATAAATTCCCTTAAAATACTTTAAGGTTAATCTAGAAACCTTCCATATTTCAAAATATAACGATTAATTAAGCGCATGATAGAATTTATAAATAATAGAGGTCAATAAATAATTAAAAATTATATTTACTCAGAAAACATAAAATTTTCGAATGGTGATTGTGAACCTACTCTAGATAAATCTATTGAGAAACTTCGAGTTGTTTATAAGTATAAAATTAAAAAAAATATGTAGGTTTGCCATTAAGATAAAATTTAAATGATACGTAAGATTATAGGCATAGTTACCATTACTTTATTAATTACTTCATGTATTCCTACTAAAGAATTGACTTATTTTCAAGGAGATTCAACAACAAAAAATACTGTTCATAAAATATTAAATGAACCATATAGGTTGCAAGTAAATGATATTATAGATATTAGACTAAAAGCCGCAGATGAAAAAATGGTTTCTGTATTTAATCAAACCAATCAGCAAGGGCAACAATTCGGCAATCAATTTGATGAGCAAAATCTTTATTTCACTTCTTACTCAATAGATAGACAAGGCAATATAAGAATTCCCTATATAGGTGAATTAAATATACTAGGGTATACTGAGGAAGAAGTAAGGAAAAAAGTTGAGGAAGAACTCAGTAAATTTTTTAGAGATGTTAGTGAGATATTTGTAACTGTTAAATTGGCAGGAATCCGTTTTACCGTGTTAGGTGAAGTCACAAGACCAGGAACCTTGGTTTTATTTCAAAATCATCAAAATATTATTGAGGACATAGCCAATGCTGGTGATATTACTTTAACAGGAAATAGGAAAAAAGTAATTGTAATACGTAATAACATTGAAGGGGCAAAGAAACTTGTAGTAGATTTGACAGATATATCTATGTTTAATTCTGAATCATTTTATATTCAATCAAATGATATTGTGTATGTTGAACCGTTAAAACAAAAATCATGGGGAACAGGCGCTACAGGTGCACAAACTTTTGCTACATTGATTTCGGTATTATCCTTAGTAACTACTACAATTCTTTTAGTAAGAAATTTATAAAATATAATGAAGCAATTAGAGAAGTTTAATGTTGATATTGATCAGCTAAAATCTTTTGACATAAAAGAGTATGTGCTAAAAGTGATTTCGTATTGGAAATTATTTGTAGGGATGCTTTTTTTAGGATTAATGGTAACCTTTTTTATAAATAAGCGGCAACAAAAAATCTATAGTTTAAAGAGTATTATTACTGTTAAAGAAGAACAGAACCCATTATTCACTTCTAGTACAAATATTGCTTTTAATTGGGGAGGGCCAAGTGATAAAGTTGAAACAATTATTACTATTTTAAAATCTAGAACCCATAATGAAAAGGTAGTACATAAGTTAAAATACTATATTAATTATTTACAGGAAGGCAAATTTAGAAAAGTTGATGTATATGGTAAAGTGCCTTTTGAATTGGTATTAGACTCTGTAGAGTATCAACTACTTAATACCCCAATTAAATTAGAGTTTCTAGAGAATGAGGAAGTTTTGGTGTCAGTTGAATTTAAAGAAGATGATTTCAAGTTAATTAATTATCAAACGAGTTCAATTAAAGATTATGGAGTTGAAAATAATACTTTTTCTAAAAAGTTTAATATTAATGAGTATATAGAAACGCCGTTTAGTAAATTTCGTATTCAAAGAAAAAAAGCTATTGATGATATGGCTGGTAAAACTTTTTTTATAGTATTTAAAAGTTTTAATAGCACTGTTAAATCATACCAAAATATCAATACCAAAACACTTACAAAAGGAACCTCTCTTATTGAACTAGAATTAAAAGGGTCGAATAAAAAAAAGATAGAAGATTATATAAATACAACGGTACAGGTATTAGATGATGATCAAAAGGAGTTAAAAATTCAGTACGCAATTCGAACGAAACAATATATTGATACAGTTTTTGAATTGGCTTCTACTAACTTAAAGACTATAGAAAAAGATTTAGGTAATTATAAACAAAAAAAAGGAATCTATAACCTGAGTATTGAAGGAGAAGCATTGTTTGGACAAGTAACAGAATTAGATTTACTAAAGCAAAAAGTTACTGATAGACTTCAATATTATAAAAACCTTGAAAATTATATACTTTCAAATAAAGAGATTGGAGATGATATACCCGTTCCGGTAAATGTAACTATTGAAGACCCAAACCTTACTAAAAATATTGTTGAATTGGTTGAGTTATCTAAACAAAAAAAGAGTTTAGAAAAAACAGTTACTGCTGATTATCCACCTCTAAAAAAAATAAGTAATAAAATTAACATTACAAGAGATGTGGTGTTAGAAAGTATATCTAATTTAAAAAATACCACTCAGATTAATTTAACAAATACTCAAAAAAGACTTGCAACATATAATTCAAGATTAAACACCTTACCAAGAAAAGAACAAGGTTTAGTTGAGTTTCAACGTGATTATAACCTTACTGCTGCTAATTATGAATACTTAAAACAAAAACAATATGAAGCCGGTACAGCAATAGCGGCTAATGTTTCTGATATTAAAATATTAGATAAAGCAAAAGATGTAGGACAGCCACCCATTAGCCCGAGACCGTTATTCAATTATTTACTTGCGACAATGCTAAGTTTTGGACTTCCCTTTTTATTCATTATTGTAAAAGAGGCTTTAAATAATAAAATAGCAACGGTTGAAGAAATAGAAAAGTTATATGAAATTCCTGTCTTGGAGTTATTGGTAGAGGTATTATAGATAATTATTTAGCTGTTTTTAACAAACCTAAATCATCTATGGCTGAATCTTTTAGAGCCTTACGATCAAATATTCAATTTTTATTTAAAAAAGGCGAAAATTCAAAAACAATAGTTGTGACTTCATCTGTAAGTGGTGAGGGCAAAACCTTATGTTCTATTAATATGGCATCGGTTTTTGCCATGAGTGATAAAAAAACTATTTTGTTAGGTTTAGATTTACGAAAGCCAAAATTGCACGATGATTTTGATGTAAGTAATGAAATAGGCGTTGTAAATTATTTAATTGGGCAAACCGAATTAGAAAATATCATTCAACAAACCAAAATACCAAATTTAGATATTATTACTTCAGGACCGGTACCGCCAAATCCATCAGAATTGATATTAACTGATCAAACCGGTAAGATGATGGATTATTTAAAAAATAATTATGATTATATAATTATTGATACCCCTCCGGTTGGCTTGGTGGCAGATGCCATAGAGTTATTTAAATACACCGATGCCATTATGTATATCATCAGGCAAAATTATACACAACAAGGAATGCCTAAAATGATCGATGAGAAGTATAAAAATGGGGAAGTTAAAAATATTAGTTATGTACTAAATGATTTTATAGTTAAAGATAGATATGGCTATGGTTACGGCTATGGTTACGGTTATGGTTATGGTGGTTATGGTAAATATGGGAATGGCTATCACCAAAATGAAAAAAAACAATCTTGGTTTAAAAAATTATTCAAATAATATATTGACTATGAACTCGTTTAAACTTTTTGGATTGAAGCGAAAATTAGCGATTTTATACCCTGTTGAAGGCTTTTTTGAGTTGCATAGCAGGGCTACGAAAGGAAAAAAAGACAAAAACGGGGTGAAAAAGGGCAATTTTTTAGCTAATTGAAAAAGTTTAAACGAGTTCTATATGCTTAGTAAAAAGCAACAAATAGTTAAACGTATTTTCGACTTTGTTTTCTCTTTTTTTGGAATTATAATATTATTCCTACCTATTATAATCTTAATTCTAATCGCAACAATTTCAACTAAAAAATTCGGCTTATTTTTTCAGAGAAGGGTTGGGCAATATGCCAAGTTATTTACTATGTATAAAATTAGAACAATGAGGTTAAATCGTGATAAAAATTTTATTACCACCACAAACGATTCAAGAATAACATTTATAGGAAAATTTTTAAGAGCGTCAAAATTAGATGAACTCCCTCAATTATATAATGTATTGATTGGTAATATGAGTTTTGTTGGCCCAAGACCAGATATTATAGGATATGCAGATAAATTAACAGGAGAAGACCGTATTATTTTATCTGTAAAGCCAGGAATTACTGGCCCGGCAACTATTAAATATAGAAATGAAGAAGAGTTGTTAGCACAACAGTTAAATCCAAAAGAGCATAATGATACTATTATTTGGAAAGAAAAAGTAAAAATTAATAAAGAGTATATAAAAAACTGGTCATTTTTTGGAGATTTAAATTGCATCTTTAAAACAATTTTTTCTTAAATTTGCAAATTGAAAAAATAAAAGAAAATGAAAGAAACTAAAATTGCTATTATTGGATTGGGTTATGTTGGCTTACCTTTGGCAGTTGAATTTGCTAAAAAATATCAAGTCATTGGTTTTGATATAAATAAAATTAGAATTAATGAGCTTAGAGAAAATGTAGATGTTACCTTAGAGACATCTTCTGAAGAGTTAGAAGCAGTTAACACCTCTTCCTTGAATAATCTTAATTCATCAAAAACAGGACTTTGGCTTACAGATGACCTCACAGAAATTGGTTCTGCAAATTTTTATATAATTACTGTACCAACCCCTGTTGATAAAAATAATCGTCCGGATTTAACACCATTATACAAGGCAAGTGAAACTGTAGGAAACGTATTGAAAAAAGAGGATGTAGTAGTATATGAGTCAACTGTTTTTCCAGGTGCTACGGAAGATGAATGTATTCCAGTATTAGAAAAAATATCAGGTTTGACCTTTAATAAAGACTTTTATGTCGGTTATTCTCCTGAAAGAATTAATCCGGGAGATAAAGAACATACGGTTACTAAAATTTTAAAAGTTACATCAGGCTCAACACCAGAAATTGGAAAATATGTAGATGCTGTTTATAAATCAATTATAGTAGCTGGTACACATTTAGCACCTTCAATTAAAGTTGCTGAAGCTGCAAAAGTGATTGAAAATTCGCAACGTGATATCAATATTGCTTTTGTAAATGAATTATCTAAGATCTTTCGTTTAATGGATATAGATACTAATGAAGTCTTAGAGGCAGCAGGTACAAAATGGAATTTTTTACCTTTTAAGCCTGGGTTAGTAGGCGGTCATTGTATAGGTGTTGATCCGTATTATTTAGCTCAAAAAGCAATGGAATTGGGGTATAACCCTGAAATTATTTTGGCTGGAAGACGGTTAAATGATAGTATGGGCCCTTTTGTATCGCAAGAAACTGTAAAAATGATGATCAAAAAAGGAATCCCTATTAAAGATGCCAATGTATTGGTGTTGGGTATTACTTTTAAAGAAGATTGCCCAGATATTAGAAATTCAAGAGCAATTGATATTGTTAGAGAATTGGAAACATACAATGTTAATGTAGATGTTTTTGACCCTTGGGCTACAGTGTCAGCTGTAAAGCAAGAATATGGAATAGATTTAATATCATCAATAAATGATATTGATAAAAAATATGATGGAATTATTGTTGCAGTATCCCATAAAGAATTTTTGGACTTAAACTTGAATGATTTAGTTGCAGATAATAATGTTATTTTTGACGTAAAAGCAACGTTTCCAAAAGAAAAATCACATAGTAGATTATAAAAATTGTAAAAACAATTTTCATTAAATTCCAAAAAACAAAAAACAAAAAACAAATACCAAATATCAAATATCAAATACCAAAAACAAATTACAAATACGTCTTTGCGAGGAGCGAGAAATGAGAGACGTGGCAATCTCTTAGAGAAATAACACCTAACTTAATAAAATAGGCTTAGAATCTTTTTTAGTTTTATAAGCCGGATTACTCTAGGATATCAAAGATTAATTAAAGTATTAACTTCTGAACACTGAATACTAGTTTCATAAGGCAAGAAGAATTAGAATAAAAAAGGCAATGGAAGAAAATAAAAAAGATAAAGTATTAGTTACTGGCGCAGCAGGCTTTATCGGTCACCACCTATCTAAACTATTAGTTGAAAATGGGTATAGTGTCGTAGGTATCGATAATATCAATGATTATTACGACCAAAATTTAAAATTAGCCAGATTAACAGATCTAGGAATTGATATTTCCAAGCTTGAAGAAAATAAACCGGTAGAAGGGAGTATTACATTTGTAAAGTTAGATATGCGAAATGCTAATGATGTAATGACTTTATTTAAAAAAGAAAGGTTTGATTATGTAGTGAATTTAGCGGCACAAGCAGGAGTACGGTATTCATTGGAAAATCCCCAATCGTATATTGACAATAATATTACAGGTTTTTTAAATATTTTAGAAGGTTGTAGAAATTATCCTGTAAAACATTTAGTATATGCATCCTCAAGTTCAGTATATGGTTTAAGCGAAGAAATTCCATTTTCAACAAGTTGTCATACAGATCACCCATTGGCTATGTATGCCGCCAGCAAAAAGGCCAATGAAATGATGGCACATTCTTATGCCCATTTGTTTAATATACCAAGTACAGGATTACGATTTTTCACAGTCTACGGTCCTTGGGGAAGACCAGATATGGCGTTGCATATCTTTACAAAAGCCATTGTTGAAGATAAAGAATTTGAAGTGTTTAACCATGGTAATATGAGTAGAGATTTTACTTATGTTGACGATATTGTTGAAAGTGTAAAACGCTTAATTCCAAAACCACCACAACCAAATAATCCTAAATTTGATCCTAAAAAACCAAATCCTTCAATGAGTACTGCTCCTTATCAATTATTTAATGTGGGTAATAATAGTCCGGTAGCCTTAATGGATTACGTACATGCTGTAGAAAAGGCCTTAGATAAAAAAGGAAAAATTGTATATAAACCGATGCAACCGGGTGACGTAGCAGCTACCTATGCTAATGTAGAGAGTTTATTTGATTATATTGATTTTAAACCTTCCACTACTATAGAAGAAGGAATTAAAGCGTTTGTTGATAAATATTTAGAGTTGAATTGTTAATAATACCATAATTAAGAATCTCTCAATATAGGGAAGGCTCATTTTGAATAAAGATTTATAATTAGTCGGTTCCTTCCCTTAATAAGGGAAGGTGATTACGCCCAAGTGTAATCGGAAGGGTTTAGTCGCTATTATAGCTATTTTATGATTTTTATCCTGCTTGTAATCCATTTAAATTTTCTTTTATATCAAAAAAAATTCTATTCTGATAATCTTTGAATACAATTTTTGAGTTTAATATATAAGTTTATAGAAATAATATTATCAATTACTATTATTAAAAGTAGAATTCTCCCTAATATTTATAATTTTCATTGTTAATTAATTTGTTAACTTCCTTCAATAGTTCATCTTATAATGTCATTGATTTCTCCTCTAAAAATTTTATATTTACACGTTTATTTATTGCCTTGAATTATTGTCATTTTATTATGAAAAATGGGACTGATAAGAGCGAAGCTGTAAATAAAATGAACTAAAATTTAAATATGGTAGTTTTTATCATAGCTGAAATAGCACAAGCACATGATGGGAGTTTAGGTTTATTGCATTCTTATATTGATGCTGTGTCAAAGACAGGTGTTGATGCAATTAAGTTTCAAACACATATTGCTGAGGCAGAAAGCTCTATACACGAACCATTTCGTGTAAATTTTTCTTTTGAAGATAAGACAAGGTTTGACTATTGGAAAAGAATGGAATTTACTATTGAACAATGGAAAGGAATCAAAAAGCATTGCGATGATGTTGGTTTAGAGTTTATGAGTTCACCGTTTAGCAATGTAGCAGTAGATCTATTGGAAGAAATTGGAGTAAAAAGATATAAAGTTGGATCAGGAGAAGTAAATAATTTTTTATTATTAGAAAAAATAGCAAATACAAAGAAACCTGTAATTTTGTCTTCAGGAATGAGTTCATTTGCTGAATTGGACAATGCTACTAATTTTTTAAAAGAAAGAAATGTTGACTATTCAATTTTACAATGCACTACGTCATATCCAACCATGCCAGAACAATATGGACTGAATGTCATTCGCGAATTAAAGGAGAGATATCAGGTAAAAGTTGGCTTTTCTGATCATTCTTCTAAAACAGAAACTTGTATTGCAGCAGCAGCAATGGGTGCCGAAATACTAGAATTTCATGTGACTTTTAGTAAAGAAATGTTCGGGCCAGACGCAAAATCTTCTCTTACTTTTAAAGAATCGAGTGAATTGGTATTAGCCGTAAGAAATATCCAGAAAGCGCTAGAACATCCAATAAATAAAAATGATAGTTCTAGTTATGTGGAACTTAAGAATATTTTTGAAAAGTCTCTAGCGATTAATAAAGATTTACCGAAAATGCATGCGATTACTTTTGAAGATCTAGAAGCTAAAAAACCTAAAGATCATGGAATCTCAGCAGCGAATTACATGAATTTAATTGGCAAAAAATTAAAAAGAGATATGAAAAAATGGGATTTCTTAAATGAAGAGGATATATCATGAGTAAAAGAAAAATATGTGTAGTAGTTACAGCAAGACCTTCATATAGTAGAATAAAAACTGCTCTTAGAGCCATTGATGAGCATCCACAATTAGAATTACAATTAGTTGTTGCAGCTGCAGCTTTATTAGATAGGTATGGTAATGCGATTAAAATAATCGAAAAGGATGGCTTTATAGTAAAAGCTAAAGTATATTCTGTTTTTGAAGGGGAAAATTTGACATCACAAGCCAAGACCACCGGTTACGGAATCTTAGAATTGTCTTCTGTATTTGAACGTTTAAAACCCGATGCCGTAGTTACTGTTGCCGATCGCTTTGAAACAATATCAACTGCTATTGCAGCAAGTTATATGAATATTCCTTTGGTACATATACAAGGAGGTGAAGTG
>CAZHYX010000086.1:0-10525 GCA_964536675.1 uncultured Flavobacteriaceae bacterium | reverse complement strand
TTAAAAACTAATTGATAATTATTTTATAAGGCTATTGACATTAATAAAATAAACAACTAACTTCGTTCCTGCCCGTCCGATAGGTGGGTATCATTGGATATAAATCATTAAAACGTATTCATATCCTTACGATAAACGAAAATACCTAAAACAAAAAAGAGAGGTTTAAAAACCTCTCTTTTTTGTTTTATAATTTAGATTCGCTATTTTTTAACAATCTCTAATAATTCTACTTCAAAAATTAATGTTGCAAAGGGTTTAATTGGACCTCCTTGACGTGGAAATGCACCGTAAGCCAATTCTTGAGGTACAAATAATTTATACTTAGAGCCCACATTCATTAGCTGTAAGCCTTCTGTCCACCCTTTAATTACTCCATTTACAAAAAATTCAGAAGGTTCTCCTTTATCAACTGAACTGTCAAATACAGTACCATCAATTGATGTACCATGATAATGAACTTTTACTTTTGAAGTTGCTTGCGGTTTATCACCCGTTCCTTCTTTTAGAATAAGATATTGTAAACCACTTTCAGTAACTTGAATGCCTTTTTTAGACTTGTTTTCTTCTAAAAATTTAATTCCCGCTTCCTTGTCAGCTACAAATTCAACTTCAGCCTTTTTTAAGGCTTCCTCTTGTTGTTTTTCTCTTGCTTCTAATTGTTTCTTTTGAAAAAATGTTCTCAAAATTCCTTGAATTTTGTCTTTCTCGATCAACATATTAGTTGAATCTATTCCATTGTTAAATCCTTGAATAAAAAGATCTTCATTAACTTCAGAAAAATTCGCTTTTAGTTTTTGAGCCATGTCCAATCCTAAAGCATAACTTACTGTGTCTATATCATTATCTAATGACTTTTTTGTAGTTCCTTGACTATTACAAGAAAATACCATCGTAATTGTTATAAAAACAACTAAAATTTTTATTACCTTCATTTGTTTATTTTTATTATTTTTTATTTAAACACCAAAAATATAAAAATTATATGGGTTAATTTCCTTATTTCCTTAATAAAAAAGTGTTCTTTTAGAAAACAATTTTAAATTTGACCATAAATATGAAATTTCAACAATTAAAATGAATAATTTATAATGCAACAACAATTGATAGAATGTGTCCCTAATATTAGTGAAGGACGCGATTTAGCCAAAATACAAACTATAGCACAAATTGTAGAAACCGTTGAAGGTGTTAAACTATTAGATATTGATCCTGGAAAGGCAACCAATAGGACTGTAATTACTTTTGTAGGTGAACCAGAACCAATTATTGAAGCCGCTTTTAGACTCATTAAAAAAGCTGCTGAATTAATTGATATGAGTAAACATAATGGTGAGCATCCACGTTTTGGTGCTACAGATGTTTGTCCACTAGTTCCAATTTCCGGTATTACACTTGAAGAAACTGCAAAGTATGCTCATAAATTAGGGGAGCGTATTGGTAAAAAATTAGGTATTCCTGGATATTTTTATGAAAATGCTGCAAAAGAAGACAAACGTAAGAATTTAGCCAATTGTCGTTCTGGTGAATATGAGGGTTTGGCAAAAAAGTTAACTGACCCTGAATGGAAACCTGATTTCGGTTCTGCTGAATATAACGATAACGTTGCTAAAACTGGTGCTATTGCTATTTCTGCACGTGATTTTTTAATTGCTTATAATATTAATTTAAATACTACCTCAACTCGTCGAGCTAATTCAATAGCTTTTGATGTTAGGGAAGCTGGACGTATCAAACGTGAAGGCAATCCGATTACGGGTAAAAAAGTATTAGACAATAATGGTGAACCTGTACGAATACCTGGAAAATTAAAGGCAGTAAAAGGTATTGGTTGGTATATAGAAGAATATGGTATTGCCCAAATATCATATAATCTCACCAATATTTCAATTACTTCAATGCATATTGCTTTTGATGAAAGCTGTAAATCAGCTCAAGAACGTGGATTGCGAGTAACAGGTTCAGAATTAGTTGGTTTAGTGCCATTAAAAGCTATGTTAGATGCAGCTGACTATTTTTTAACAAAACAGCAACGCTCGTCGGGAATTGCTGAAAGCGAAAAAATAAAAATTGCTGTGAAGTCATTAGGGTTAGATGATTTAAAACCTTTCAATCCACAAGAAAAGATTATTGAATACCTACTTGATGATGATGATAAAAAGTTAATTGATTTTAAATTAGATGCTTTTGCAGATGAAACTGCCGGAGAATCTATGGCTCCCGGAGGTGGCTCAATTGCTGCTTATGTTGGTACATTGGGCGTTTCATTAGGCACAATGGTTGCCAACCTATCTGCACATAAAGCAGGTTGGGATGATAAATGGGAATTCTACTCAAAATGGGCAGAAAAAGGACAAGCCTATAAGAATAGGTTACTTTATTTGGTAGATGAAGATACCAATGCCTTTAATAAAATAATTGAAGGTTTTAGAATGCCAAAAAATTCAAATGAAGAAAAAGAAGCTCGAAAATTGGCTATAGAAGAAGCTACTAAGTATGCTACTGATATTCCGTTTCAAGTTATGAAAACAGCTTATAATTCTATGGAAGTAATGCAAGCTATGGTAAAAGATGGATTACCAAGCTCATTGTCAGATGCTGGTGTCGGTATTCTCTGTGCAAGAACAGCTGTATTAGGTGCTTATTTTAATGTTCGTATTAATGCAAAAGATATAAAAGATAGAAAGTTTGCGGATACAATTGTAACTAAAGCGGATAAAATTTATCAAGAAACTATCAAAATTGAAAAAGAAGTTATCGAGTATATTGATAGTAAAATGTAAAACCTCTTATTGTTAGTTAGCATTAAGTTCCTTCCCTTTTAAGGGTTATTTACTAGTTAATGGCATTGGATAGCATTTGTCTTTTAAAAAAATAAGATTTACCTAAATGTCACATTGAGCGCAGTCGAAATGCTTAGAAACATCAACATAAAAGTCCTTCGTTAAGCTTCGCTTTCTATCTTCAATACAAATATATTTGTATTTCGATAATGCTCAGGAAGACATGCTAATTACTTTTCAAACTAACTTGCCTTATTTCTCTGTAAATAACCCTTAAAAGGGAAGGTGGTCAAGCTTTAGCTTGATCGGAAGGGTTATCACTCTATTCTTTATCCATATAATAACATTACAATTTATTTTATATATTTGTATAAGTATTTATATAAATATTTATATTATGAATAATAAAGACCAATTAGTACAATTTCAAGAATTAGCATTAGGTTCACGTTTAAAACGGTTGAGTGACCACATGATGAAAGAGGCAGCTAAATCCTATAAAGTATTAGGTATTGATTTTGATCCTTACCATATGCCTATCTTTAAATTGATAAGTGAACAAGACAATTTATCAATTGGCGAAATAAGCAAATTGCTAAATGTTACTCAACCAGCTGTAACACAGTATGTTAATTCATTAAAGCAAAAAAAATTAATTACATCAAAAGTTAGTAAGAATGATAAACGTAAGAAAAAAATAGGTTTGTCTAAGCAAGGTAAAATAATGTTATCAAAACTCATTCCGATATGGGATATATTCGACCATGAACTTAAAATTATAAGTTCAAACGCTAAAAATAAAACCTTATTAGAACATATTTCTTTTATTGAAAAGGAGCTCCATATAGAATCTTTAAGTACAAAAATTTTATCTAAAAGCGAACTGATTCATAAAGCAGAAAAATTAAAAATAATCTCTTTTAAAGAAGAGTATACACATCATTTCAGAGATTTGAATCTTGAGTGGCTTGAAAGGTATTTTTATGTAGAGAATCATGACAAAGAAGTATTGAATAATGCTAAAACGTATATCATTGATAAAGGTGGTTATATTTTCTTTGCTCTTTATAAAGGAGAAGTTGCTGGAACGCTAGCATTAATGAATGAAGAAGAAGGTTATGAATTAAGTAAAATGGCTGTTTCTCCTAAATTTCAAGGACTTAAAATTGGGCAACAACTTATGCAATATAGCATACATTTTGCGAGAAATAAAGGGTGGAGTAAACTTTTACTTTATTCGAATACAATCTTAGAAAACGCTATCTATATTTATAGAAAATATGGATTTAAAGAAGTTGAATTAAAAACTGATAGTCCATATAATCGAAGTAATATTAAAATGGTACTGAAATTATAAAAAAGCCTGTAGAGCTAATTCATATCCCTTTAGCCCAAGGCCAACAAGAACACCTTTTGCATTGGGTGCTATATATGAAATATGTCTAAACTCTTCACGTGAATATACATTTGAAATATGTACTTCTATAACAGGTGTTTCAATCGCTTTTACTGCATCAGCAATACCAATTGAGGTATGTGTATATGCTGCTGCATTTAAAATAATACCGTCATAATCAAAACCTACTTCGTGTATTTTATCAATCAATTCACCTTCAATATTAGACTGAAAATAATTAATAGAAATATTTGTATACTTCTTCTTTAATTCATCCATAAATTCTGTAAAAGACAGGTTTCCATAAACTTCGGGTTCTCTTGTACCAAGTAAGTTTAAATTAGGTCCGTTGATAATACATATTCTCATATGACAAATTTATCAAAATTTATTTCATAAAAACCATATCATATCATTTTTATATATGTTTGATTAAGTATATTTACTATATGAAATGGCAAGATGCTTTACATGATTATCAACTATATCTTAAAATAGAACGTGGTTTATCTAAAAATTCTGTAGAAAATTATTCGAGAGATGTTAATAAGCTATTATTCTTTTTAAAAGAAAATGATGTAGAAGTATCACCTATTTCAATATCTGATGAGGTGATTCAGCAGTTTATTTATGAAATTTCAAAGGATGTAAATGCTAGAAGTCAGTCACGTATTATATCTGGTCTACGTAGTTTTTTTGAATATTTAATTTTTGAAAACTACAGAAAAGACAACCCCACTTCATTATTAGAAACTCCTAAAATAGGTAGAAAACTTCCTGATACTTTAGCTATTAATGAAATAGATATGCTTATAAATCAAATCGATCTAAGTCATCCTCAAGGTGAACGCAACAGAGCCATACTAGAAACATTGTATAGTTGTGGTTTACGTGTTACGGAATTGATTACTTTACAAATTTCTGATTTATTTTTTGAAGAAGGTTTTATAAGAGTTATTGGTAAAGGTGATAAACAACGTTTTGTACCTATAAATAGTGAAACACAGAAATATATTATTCTATATAAAAATCACATTCGGAATCATATTACTATCCAAAAAGGATTTGAAGATACGCTGTTTTTGAACCGAAGAGGAAAACAATTGACTCGGAATATGATCTTTTTAATTATTAAAGATCTGACTGAAAAAGCTGGTATTAAAAAGAAAGTAAGTCCACATACATTTAGACATTCATTTGCTACACATTTATTAGAAAATGGAGCAGATCTACGTTCAATTCAACAAATGATGGGGCATGAAAGTATTACAACTACTGAAATCTATATGCATTTAGATAAGAGCTTTTTAAAAGAAGTTGTGGAGAAATATCATCCGAGAAAATAAATCCCCGCACCTAACCCATCACTCAGGGAAGGGAATTTTACAAGTTATTGTTATTTAAGTTAATTTGATATAATATATCTCAAAAAAGTCTTCCCTTTGGGAAGATTTAGATGGGACTTACTTCGCAATATTCACCGCTCTGGTTTCTCTAATTACGGTAACTCTAACCTGACCCGGATAGGTCATGTCATTTTGTATTTTTTGAGAGATGTTGAATGATAATTCAGCTGCTTTTATATCATCTACTTTTTCGCTTGCTACAATAACACGTAATTCTCTACCTGCTTGTATAGCATAGGCTTTTTGCACACCGGTATAACCGAAGGCAATATCTTCCAGATCTTTTAATCGTTGTATATATGAATCTAATACCTGACGTCTAGCACCTGGTCTGGCACCTGAAATGGCATCACAAACCTGTACGATTGGCGCAAACAATGATTTCATTTCAATCTCATCATGGTGGGCACCAATAGCATTGCAAACATCTGGTTTTTCACCATATTTCTGAGCCCACTCCATCCCTAATAATGCATGTGGTAATTCACTTTCAGTATCGGGCACTTTACCTATATCATGTAACAATCCTGCTCTTTTAGCTACTTTAGGATTGATACCTAATTCTGCTGCCATCAAAGCACATAAATTTGCCACTTCACGTGAGTGTTGTAATAAATTTTGACCATAAGAAGAACGGTATTTCATTCTACCTACAACCTTTACCAATTCAGGGTGTAAACCATGAATGCCTAAATCTATTACCGTACGTTTACCAACTTCAATAATTTCTTGACCAATCTCTTTTTGGGTTTTAGCTACTATCTCTTCAATACGTGCAGGGTGTATTCTACCGTCAGTAACTAATTTATGTAATGACAATCTTGCTACTTCTCTACGAACGGGATCAAAACAGGATAATATAATAGCTTCTGGTGTATCATCAACAATTATTTCAACTCCGGTAGCTGATTCTAAAGCTCTAATATTACGCCCTTCTCTACCAATAATTCTACCTTTTACATCATCAGATTCTAAGTTAAAAACAGAAACACAATTCTCTACTGTCTGTTCAACACCTATACGTTGTATGGTACTTAATACTATTTTTTTTGCTTCTTGTTGGGCCGTTAATTTAGCCTCTTCTATTTTATCTTGAATAAAAGCCATAGCATCTGTTTTGGCTTCTTCTTTTAATGATTCTACCAATTCTCTCTTAGCATCATCAGCAGATAGTCCTGAAATTACTTCAAGCTGCTCAACTTGTATTTTATGCGCTTTTTCTGATTCTTTCTTTTTCTTATCTAGAAACTCAATTCTATAATCATAATCAGCTATTTTAGAATCTAAAGTCTTATTCAGTTTTGAATTTCTATCAAGCTCTTGAGCCACCTTTGATTCCTTATCTCGAATACGCTTTTCAGCTTCAGAAACTTTTTTATCTCGACTCAATATTACCTTTTCATGCTCAGATTTTAATTCAATAAATTTTTCTTTTGCTTGTAATATTTTATCTTTCTTTAATGCATCGGCATCTATTTTCGCTTCTCTTAGTGTATTTGAAGCTTGTTTTTTAGCGCTTTTTAAAATTAGTGATGCTTTATTCTTTTCAAGTACCTTAGCTATTACAAAGCCTATTATCAATCCTATTACTGCACCTATTATTATTGGCATTATCATTCCTTCCATTGTATTATGTTTTAAGTTTAAAAACTTTTGAATAATATCTCTTCCAAGTTTATCTATATGCTAGATTATTCAAAAAATTCAAAAAAAAAACCTACACTAGATGTGGTTTTATAAACTCCTTGTAAGACAAGTTTAGGGCTAACTAGTTGATCAAGTATCCGAATTACCAAAATAAATTTGGCTCATGCGGCACGCTTTACTAACTAAGACTCACCCTTTTTAAATAAATAATGTTGAGTTTATTAAACAAATAACTAATGTAGGCAGTCCCGATTGCTCGGGATTTTATTTTAAAGAACGTATTATAAATGAGTATCTAATAATGCACTCATTTGTTTTAATTTATTTTCAATCTTTTCACCATCTTGCTCATTATAAATACCTTTTACTTCTTGTAAAGATGCAAATTGTAATGCGCACATTGCTAAAACATCTTGCTTATCTCTAACTTCATAATTTTCTTCAAACTTCTTGATAAGACTATTTATCTTTTTTACTGCTTTTCTAACCCCTTCTTCTTCTCCATCACTATTAATAGTCAGTGGATATACTCTATCACCTATCGTAACTTTTATCTTAAGTTTCTCCTTCATTTATTGAGTCTATTCATCTAATTGGGCAATGCATTTATCAATTTCGCGTATTAACGTATTTATTTTAAGCTTTGTTGTATGTTTATCTTCTTTGCTGCCTACAATTGCATTCGCAATTTTTAATGACTCATATTTGTTTTCAATAGTATGAACAGACTCTTGCTGTTCTTGAACTTCTTGAACCAACTTTTCACTTTTTTCTAAAAGTTGTTGATTTTCTATTTGTAATAATTCAAATTTTGAAAGTAACCTATTCAGTTTACTTTGCAGAGAATCAACTATTTCTAAAACATTACTCATTAAATACAAAGGTTCTAAACCATATCTACAAATTTAGTGTTCTTGCTAGAACTAAACAACAGTTTTTATCAATAAAACCAATTGAAACCTATAATGTGTTGATTGTTAATATTTTATTTTTAATTATATAGATTAAAAGTTATGATAATTTTTCTATTACTCTATAAATCAAAACTATACTAAACACAGCATTTTACCGTTATTATTAGACTAAAATTTAAACACTTGAAAACAATCATTACATTTAGTTTATTTTTTTTCTTTATAACAAATGTTACTTTAGGGCAAACTTCAATAATAAAAGGCGTTGTTAAAGACGAAAGTGGCGAGATTATCGAGAAAGCTATTGTTACTTGTAAAGAAAAGGAAGTTGTCTCAAATTCAGATGGAACATACACTATCGAAATACCTACTGAAAAAGCAGTAAAAATTACATTTAACCACCCTTCTTTTCAATCCTACTCAAGACGTATTATGATTCGAAAAAAGAAAATTACATTTTTTTCTCCAAAATTGACTAATAAATTAACCGGATTATTTTAAAGATATTTACTTAATATTTATTTGATAATTAATAATTGTATTTTATTTTTTAAATTCAATTTCTAATCATTATTTTAGCCTCTTAAATTATGGGGAGATTTTTTTTATTACTTTGTTTTAGTTTGAGTACAGTTATTACTGCCCAAACAAAATATCCGGAAGATTACTTTGTAAAACCTCTAAAAATACCGTTGATATTATCGGGTACTTTTGGTGAGTTACGGAGTAATCATTTTCATTCTGGTTTAGATATCAAAACTCAGAAACGCGAAGGGTTTAATGTACATTCATCAGCTGAAGGATACGTATCTCGTATTAAAATATCGCACTGGGGTTATGGGAAAGTATTATATGTAACACACCCTAACGGATATATATCAGTATATGCACATTTAAAAAAGTTTGCTCCAAAAATTGAAGCTTATGTAAAAAAGCATCAATATGAAAAAGAAAGTTTTACTATTCATTTATTTCCTGAATCTAATGATTTAGTAGTTGAAAAAGATGAAATTATTGGTTATACAGGTAATACAGGAGGGTCAGGCGGACCACATTTGCATTATGAAATACGTTACAGTAATTCAAACCCTATAAATCCTTTATTTTTTGGTATAAAAATACCTGATACTAAAAAACCAGAAATTAGAGTGGGTGTTGTGTACTCTTTTGGTGATTCTTCTCACGTAAACCAATCTAATAAAACAAAAGAGTTACGATTTAAAAAACAAACTAATGGTACACTTTTAGCAAATCAAATAGAAGCTTATGGTACTATCGGATTTGGCATCAATGTAATTGATAAACTAGATGGTGCTCTTAATAATAATGGTATTTTTAGTCTAAACATGACTGTTAATGGAGAAACAGTATATCAACACACAGTTGATACTTATTCTTTTAGTGAAACTAGATATTTAAATACGCTCATTGATTATGAAAGGTTTTATCGTAAAAGACAGCGTATTCAAAAATGTTTTGTTGAACCTGCAAACAAATTAAGTATATATGATAATTTAATAAACAATGGTTTCTTAAATATTGAAGATGGATTGTCTTATACGGTAAAAATAACTGCCAAAGATTTTAAAGGTAATACCCGTACTCTTATTATTCCGGTAAAGGGAAAAAAAGCTAATGTTTTGGTAAAAAAACAAATTAATGAAACGCAACACTATTTTAAAGCAAATGAATTCAATAAAATTACACGAAGTAATGTTACCGTGGCTTTTCCTAAACAAAGTTTTTATAAAAATCTCTATTTTGATTTTGATTATAAAGATAGTATTGTAAGCTTACATAATAAAAGTGTTCCTTTACATAAAAATTTTACATTAACTTTTGATGTTTCTAAGTATCCTAAAGAAATGAGAAAACAACTTTTTATTGCTCGAAAAACCAGTAAAAGTAAGCTCTATTATAGTAACACTCGTCGTAAAGAAAATAGACTCTATACATTAAGTAAAACATTAGGAAAATATACATTAGCCTTAGATACTATTAAACCTAAAATAATTCCTATAAATTTTAAAAATGGTCAATTACTTACAAAATACCGCTATTTAAAATTTAAGGTGTCTGATAACCTTTCGGGTGTTAAATCTTATAGAGGTGAAATTGATGGAAAATGGATTTTATTAGAATACGATGCAAAAAAGAACCGATTAACTTACGATTTTAATGATACAAAATTAGAAGGAACTAAACATACACTAAAAGTTACCGCTATTGATAATGTTAAAAATACTAATGTGTATATTGCAACGTTTTACAGGAAAGAGTGAGGTATCTTCGGAAGACGGAAGACGGGAATTTGAAAAATTTAAATCCACCTATTTGAAAGCGGTTATTCCTTTTATTATTTTTTTATCTTTTTTTACC
>CAZHYX010000085.1:0-10545 GCA_964536675.1 uncultured Flavobacteriaceae bacterium | reverse complement strand
TCTCTACTCAATTAGCCCCGACCTCGGGGCTAATTCAATTTCTATTTTTAATTCATCATCTAACATATCTGATTTTGAAATAGCCAACAATCTATCTTTATCTAACAGTTCGGGATTGTGCTTTTTCAACTCATTCAATAAAATATTATACTCTTTCTGAATATCATCACTATCTGCAGGAATTAAAAATAATAAGATTGAATTGCGCTCTATATGTCGTAAAAACCTATGTCCTAATCCTTTACCTTCAGCAGCACCTTCAATAATTCCCGGAATATCAGCCATTACAAAACTTTGATAATCACGATATTCAACAATACCTAAATTAGGTTTTAAGGTTGTAAACGCATAATCAGCAATTTTAGGTTTAGCCGCAGTAATTACAGAAAGTAATGTTGATTTACCAGCATTTGGAAAACCTACCAAGCCTACATCTGCTAATAATTTTAGCTCTAACTGATACCAACCTTCTTGACCATCAATACCTGGTTGTGCATAACGTGGTGTCTGATTTGTTGAAGATTTAAAATGCCAGTTTCCTCTGCCACCCATACCACCTTCAACCAGTATTCTTTCTTCATCTATTTCAGTAATTTCAAATAAGATTTCTTGAGTTTCGCCATCTTTTATAATGGTACCTAGCGGAACATCAATATAAATATCATTACCATCTTTACCAGTACTTCTACTTTTACTACCATGACCTCCATGCTCTGCTTTAAAATGTTTTTTAAATTTAAGATGAATCAATGTCCACAAATTATTACTACCACGTAGAATAATATGACCACCACGACCGCCATCGCCACCATCTGGACCTCCTTTTTGGATAAATTTTTCGCGATGTAAATGCACAGAACCTTTACCGCCTTTACCAGAGGATGCGTGTATTTTTATATAGTCTGCAAAATTACCTTCTGTCATTATTATTGTTTATCCCGATAGCTTATCGGGAGTGGATATCTTTAATTGTTTGTTCGAAATAACCCTTCGTAAGCTACGCTTTCTACTTTCAATATAAAATATATTTTATATTTCAGTAATGCTCAGGGTGGCATTCTAACTAAAAATGATGTTTTACGATTGCCTCTTGTTGTCATTCCTGCTTAAGCGAATGACACTAAAGTGTATCAAATACAGTGCTTAATCGTTCTGTTATTTCTTCAATAGAGCCTACACCGTCAACGCCGTAATATTTATTTTGGTTTTCGTAATAGTGTTTTAGAATTGCCGTTTTAGTTTCGTATTCATTAAAACGATTTCTAATTTTATTTTCATCTTGGTCGTCCGGTCGTCCACTGGTTTCGCCTCTTTTTAATAATCTGGCTACCAATAAATCTTCGGGCACTTCTAAAGCTACCATACCATTTATTGTTTCTCCTTTTTCTTGTAAAAAGGCATCTAAGGCTTTTGCTTGAGATTCTGTACGAGGGAATCCGTCAAAGATAAAGCCTTTAGCATTGACATTTTTATCAACCTCAGCTTTTAACATATCAATAGTAACTTCATCAGGCACAAGATCGCCTTTATCCATAAAAGATTTGGCAAGTATTCCTAATTCGGTTTTATTCTTAATATTATATCTAAACACATCACCGGTAGAAATGTGTATTAGATCATATTTTTCTTTTAAAACATCTGCTTGTGTTCCTTTCCCCGCTCCAGGAGGCCCAAACAATACAATATTTGTCATTTTTTGTGTTGTTAATTGATATATATCAGCAAGGTTTCTTCCTAAACCATCATAATCTAATCCGTAACCTACAATAAATTTATCAGGAATAGGAATACCAATATAGTCTATCGGCAATCCTTTACGGAAAACATCAGGTTTAAAGAATAAGGTTGCAATTTTTAATTGTTTTACTTTTTTATTTCTAAAAATATTAAAAATTTCTTCAAGTGTATTACCTGTATCAATGATGTCTTCTAGAATAACTACTGTTCTTCCATCTAAACTTTCGTTAATACCAACTAACTCTTTTACTTTACCAGAAGAATCTGTTCCTTGATAAGATGCTAGTTTTACAAATGAAACTTCGCAATTACCTTTATAAGCTCTAACAAAATCTGCAACAAACATAAAAGAGCCATTTAAAATACCTATAAAAATAGGTGTTTCTCCTTCACAATCCTCTTCAACCTGTACAACCATTTTGCGTATGGATTGATTAATCGCATCAGCCTTAATGAATGGCTTAAAATATTTATCATGAAGTTTAATAATACTCATATTATTATTTATAAAAACATAAAAACCGCTTTGAGTTACTGATCCCGAGTACTCAGGACAGCAAAAACAAAACGGTTTTTATCATATTGTATTTTTTAAGTTACTCTTTTTTAGCCAATTTTGTAGTGGTATCATACATAATTGGAGAAGCAATAAATAATGATGAATAGGTACCTACAATAACACCAATAATCATCGCAAACATAAATCCTTTAATAGAATCTCCACCAAATAAGAAAATAGCTAATAATACAATTAATGTTGTTAGAGATGTATTAACAGTTCTACCCAAAGTACTACTTAGACCACCGTTAACGATTCTATCATAAGACCATGTTGAATGTTTACTGGCAAACTCTCTAATTCTATCAAAAATAACCACTGTATCATTTAAAGAGTAACCTACAACCGTCAATAGTGCTGCTATAAATGACTGCCCTATTTCCATGTCAAATGGTAAAATTTTATAAAATAATGAGAAAATTGCCAAAACAATTAATACATCATGAAAAACTGCGGCAACGGCACCTAAACTATATTGCCATTTTCTAAACCTCAATAAAATATATAAGAATACTACAATTAGCGAACCTAAAACTGCCCACATAGCTGCTGTTTTAATATCATCTGCAATGGTTGGACCAACTTTAATAGATTGCATAATTCCTATTTGTTGAGCTTCATCTCCGCCTTTAAATTGTGTAAAGGTTGTACCATCAGGTAAATATGATTGTAATCCACTAAATAATAATTCTTGAATTTCATCATCAACAGTTAAATCATTATCTTCAATTTTATAATTGGTTGTAATTTTTAATTGATTAGCTGCTCCATAAGTTTTTACTGTAGGAATACCTTTAAAATTATCTTTTAAAGAATTAGCAACTTCAGTAGCACTAATATTTTGATCAAAACGAACGGTAAATGTTCTTCCTCCTGTAAAATCAACACCATAATTCAAACTATTTGTAAATAATGAGCCAACACCTATTAGTATAATAATACCCGAAATAGCATAAGCTATCTTACGTTTTTTCAAGAAGTCAACACTAATATTTTGAAACCATCCTTTTGTAATGTTAGTGTTAAAGGTCATTGTACGGTCTTTATCTGCATACCAATCTACCATTAACCTTGTAATAAATACTGCGGTTACTAAAGATGTAACAATACCAATCATTAATGTAGTAGCAAAACCTCTTATAGGTCCTGATCCGAAAATATATAAAATAAGTCCTGTTAAAAAAGTGGTAATATTAGCATCAATAATAGCTGATAATGCACCTTTAAAACTAAAGCCTTCTTTGATAGCTTCTTTTAATACCTTACCTCTATGTAAAGCCTCTTTAATACGTTCATAAATAATTACATTGGCATCAACTGACATACCAATAGTAATGATAATACCTGCAACACCTGGTAATGTTAGTACTGCTCCAAAAGAGACCAATACTCCGAAAATAAATACGATATTTAATACCAAAGCAATATCAGTAAAAATCCCAGCTTTCCCATAATAAAAAATCATCCAAACCAATACTAGTAATAAGGCAATTAAAAATGATTTTATACTACTGTCAATAGCTTCTTGACCTAATGAAGGTCCAACAACATCATATTGAATGATACGAGCAGAAGCTGGTAATTTACCCGACTTTAATGCATTTGCTAAATCTTGTGCTTCTTCAATACTAAAACCTCCTGAAATAGAGGTTCTCCCGTTTGGAATTTTTCCGTTTACAATTGGAGCTGAATACACAAAATCATCTAACACCACTGCTACAAATTTACCTGTATTCTCTTCAGTCATCTTCGCCCATTTCTTAGTACCTCTACTATTCATAGACATACTCACTTCAGGATTCACACCTAATTGGTCAAATACTTGGCTTGCATCAGAAACAACATCACCTTCTATAGGCGCTACATCTTGTCTGTTAGATTTTATTGCATATAAGCTAATAACCTCTGTATTATTTGCTGGTTTAGCATCCCATAAAAATTTAGCATATCTCATGTCGGCAGGAAGTAATTCTCTTACCTCTTTCATGGCTAAATATTTATTTACAGTTGCAGTATCTTTAACACTTGCAGAACCTACAACTGAACTTTTCTGATTTTGAGTTTGAGGAATGCTCGGAAACATCACAGAAAATAAAGGATTTGCAGCTTTTGTGTCAATAGAATCTTTTACTTCGCCTAGCAATTCACTAATTTCATCTTCTTTTGTTTTAGTAGAATCTATTACTTCATCTGGGTTTTCTTCAGCTTTAAGAATCTCAGCCAATTTTATATTCGCTTGTATAAAAAAGTTTGCCGTTTGCGAATTGTCAAACACTTCCCAAAATTGTAATTCAGCTGTACTTGTTAATAATTTTTTTACACGATCAATATCTTTAGCTCCAGGCAACTCAATCAATACTCTACCAGACTCTCCAATACGTTGAATATTAGGCGATGTAACCCCAAAACGATCAATTCTATTTCGCAATACTTCAAAAGCCGTGCTGATTGAACCTTTTATTTCTTCTCTAAGAACTGGTTGTACGTCTTCATCAGACATTGTAAAATTAATCTTATCTTTTAATGACTTATTTCCAAAAATAGAGGGGTCACTTAATTTAATCGTACCCTTACTTTCATTTTTAAAAGCTTCAAAAAATAAATCTATATAATCTTTATCACTATTTTTTTGTGCAGCTGTAGCACTAGCCAATGCTTTATTAAATACTGGGTTTTTAGAACCGTTTGATAGACCAAATAAAATATCTCTAACCGAAACCTCTAATGTAGCATTAATACCACCTTTAAGGTCTAAGCCAAGGTTTATAGCTCTTTCTTGAATCTCATTGTGTGTAAATTCAGCAAATAAATAATTGGCAACGGGTATATTAGCGATTGAATCTAAATATGCTTTTTCTTTTATCACATCGCCATCAGCATATATTTTTGCGCCATTTTCAATTTTTTTATTAACCACTGTAAATGATAAATAATATACACAAATCAATCCAAAAATTATCGCAAATATTTTTATAAGTCCTTTGTTTTGCATGCTCCTTTTTTATTTAAAAAATCTTCATTTTGTAATTAACGCGCAAATATAGGATTTCAAACGTGAATAGACAATTGTTTTATAGTTTTTTATATACCATTTTGAAATCCAAAAATTGAAAATATAGAGACATTTTTTTATTATCTTCGTTAATTGTAAATTTTACAACTATGACTTATCTTTCAGATATTGAAATTGCACAACAAACCGAGTTACAACACATAAGAGGAATTGCTAAGAAATTAAATATAAAAGAAGATGATTTAGAAATGTATGGAAAATACAAAGCAAAACTTCCACTACATTTAATTGATGAAGAAAAGATAAAACAAAACAATTTAGTGTTGGTTACTGCTTTAACACCTACACCTGCTGGGGAAGGTAAAACAACAGTTTCTATTGGTTTGACTGAAGGATTAAATAAAATTGGTAAACAAACTACTGTGGTTTTGCGTGAGCCCTCTTTAGGTCCAGTTTTTGGTATTAAAGGCGGTGCAGCCGGAGGTGGATACTCTCAAGTAGTACCAATGGAAGATATCAATTTACATTTTACAGGCGATTTTAATGCAATTGAAAAAGCAAATAATTTATTGGCTGCTTTGATTGATAATAATTTACAGAGCAAAACAAATAATTTGGGTATTGACGGAAGAACAATTACCTGGAAGCGTGTTATTGATATGAATGACAGGGCATTACGTCAAATTACTATTGGGTTGGGTGGTACTGCTAATGGAATACCTCGTGAAGACGGGTTTAATATTACACCCGCCTCAGAAGTTATGGCAATACTTTGTATGGCGAATGATTTTAATGATTTGAAAAAACGTCTAGGCGATATTTTTGTAGGTTTTACTTTTGATAAAAAACCCATTTTTACACGTGATCTAAAAGCTGAAAATGCAATGGCAATCTTATTAAAAGATGCGATCAAACCAAACTTAGTACAGACCTTAGAGAAAAACCCTGCTATTATTCATGGTGGACCATTTGCAAATATCGCTCAGGGTACCAATACTATTATTGCTACAAAAATGGGACTTTCACTCTCAAACTATGTTATTACCGAAGCTGGTTTTGGAGCTGATCTTGGTGCCGAAAAATTCTTAAATATAAAAGCAGCTTACGCAGGGTTGAATCCTAAATGTGTGGTGTTAGTTGCTACTATAAGAGCACTACGCCATCACGGAGGTTCGCCAAAAGAGGAATACAATACGCCAAATATTGAGCGCGTTAATAAAGGATTTGAAAACTTAGAAAAGCATATTGAAAACATTCGGAAATTTAATATAGAACCCGTAGTTGCTATCAATGCTTTTACCAATGATAGCGATGAAGAAATCCAACTAGTTAAAGATAAATGCGCTTCTTTAGGCGTACAGGCAGTACTTTCAGAAGGTTGGGCAAAAGGTGGAAATGGTACGCAAGAATTGGCAAAAGCAGTTGTTGATATTGTTGAAAATAAAGCAACACAGTTTAAGCCTTTATATGATTGGAAATCTCCTGTAAAAGAAAAAATTGAAATAATCGCTAAAGAAATTTATGGTGCTGATGGTGTTGATTATGATAAAAAAGCGGAACTAAATTTACGCCGTATTGATAGATTAGGATTTAATGATTTTGCCGTCTGTATGGCAAAAACACAAAAATCATTCTCTGATAATGATAAATTGATTGGCAGACCAAAAGGTTTTAGAATCACTGTTCGTGAAATAGAAATTGCAGCCGGAGCACAGTTTATAATCCCTATATTAGGAAAAATGATGCGTATGCCGGGTTTACCTGCTACACCCGCTTCTGAACATATGGATATTGATGAAAATGGCACGATTTCTGGATTGTCTTAAATTTTATTAATCTTGTATTGTTGGTGAAAAACATCAACAATGACGTAAAAAATTAAAATTAATTACTAATATGAAAACGAAACTATTTATTTTAAGCTTTTTATTTATTACAACTTTATATTGTCAAAATATTCCACCGCCACCGCCATCTCCTAATGTAATTGATGCTTCTAGTGTTGTAATTGACAGCCTTACTGTAAAAAAACATCTCTACACCTTAGCTTCAGATGCTATGGAAGGGCGAAAAATTGGAACCCCTGGTATCGAAAAAGCTGCACAGTATATTGAAACTGAATTTGAAAGAATTGGTTTAAGCAAGTTTCAAAATTTAACTTCTTTTCGTCAAAATTTTAAGAAAAGAGGACATGACTTATTTAATGTTATAGGTGTTTTAGAAGGACAAAGTAAAAAGGATGAATTTGTGGTAGTTTCTGCTCATTATGATCATTTAGGTCTGAAAAGCTCTGGAGATGACAAGATTTATAATGGTGCTGATGATGATGCTTCTGGTGTTTCAGCTGTATTGGCTTTAGCTGAATATTTTAAAGCTAAAAGTAATAATGAGCGTACCATTGTATTTATTGCCTTTACAGGAGAAGAAGCAGGGTTGCTTGGTTCTACTTATTTCGGAACACAAATTGATGCTGCAAAGTATGTTGCAGGTATCAATATAGAAATGATAGGTAAAGAATCTAAATTCGGACCAAAAACTGCATGGCTAACAGGCTTTGAGCGTTCAGATTTTGGAGAAATTATCCAAAAGAATTTAAAAGGCACTGAATACAAATTGTACCCAGATCCATATAAAGGTTTTAATCTCTTTTATAGATCTGATAATGCGTCTATGGCAAAATTAGGAATTCCAGCTCATACATTTTCAACAGGTCCTATAGATAATGACAAACATTATCATAAAGTTTCTGATGAGGCTGAAACCTTAAATATCACTACAATTACTGAAACCATAAAAGCCATTGCTAAAGGAACTGAAAGTATTATTAGTGGTCTAGATACACCTACTAGAATAAATGATTAATTTCAAAGAGGTAAATTGGTGTGTCAAAATTCTGCCTATACTGGTGTTTTTATGAACACATCTATAATACCAATTTAACAATACATTAAGTAAAAAAACTCGTAACTTATTTTATTTTTGCGCGTAAACTAAACATTAAAAACAAAAAAATGAAGAGATTAATAATCACATTATTTACAGGATTATTGTTAATAAGCTGCGGTACTACAAAAACAGCAACTACAACAAATGATCTTGCCACAAGTAACCCGATTTTGACAACAATTGATTTAACTCAAGTTAAAGACGATAAAGTGCCTGTTGTTATTAATCCCGGAAGGTTTACAACTGAAACAGTTACTTACCGCTTACCAAGAATAATTCAAGGTACTTATTCTGTAAGTGATTTCGGAAAGTATATTGATGATTTTAAAGCACTAGATTATGAAGGTAACCCGCTAACAGTTAATAAAATTGACACTAATTCTTGGACAATTAGTAATGCCAGTAATCTAGATAAGATTGAATATTATGTAAATGACACTTTTGATATTGAAGTTTCCGGTGGCATTGGTGGAGACACCCCTTTTTCGCCTGCAGGAACCAATATCTCTCCTGAAAATTATGTATTGAACTTACATGGGTTTATTGGTTATTTCGATTCGCTAAAAAGCAATCAATACAAATTAGATGTAACAGCACCTGCAACTTTTAAACGTTCTTCAGCATTACAAAATGTTGGAACAAGTACTAGCGAAGACGGAACAAAAATGACTACTAGTTATTTTGCGCCAAGATATTTTGACATTACTGATAACCCTATGATGTATGGTAAACTAGACGTTGAAGAATTTCAAGTTGGAGATATAAAAATTGTACTAAGTGTATATTCACCTAACAAAGTACATTCGGCAGCAAAAATAAAGGAAACTGTTCTTAAAATGATGGAAGCACAAAAAACATATTTAGGTGATATTAATAGTACCTCTCGTTATGATATATTCTTATATCTGGCCGGTCAAGACAAAACAGCACCTAAAGGTTTTGGTGCTTTAGAACATCATACTTCAACGGTTGTAGTATTACCCGAAGCTATGCCAGAATCTGCACTTGCTAAAAGCATGATTGATGTTGTATCGCATGAATTTTTTCATATCGTTTCACCTTTAAGTGTACATTCTGAAGATATACATTATTTTGATTATAACAACCCTACTTTCTCTAAGCATTTATGGATGTATGAAGGTGTAACAGAATATTTTGCAAGTTTATTTCAAGTAGATCAAGGATTGGTTTCTGAAGAAGAGTTTTATACTAAAATCATGGGTAAAATTCAAACAGCATCTGGTTTAGATGATACGATGAGTTTTACTGTAATGAGCGAAAATATTTTAGACAAACCGTATGCTGACAATTATTTAAATGTGTATCAAAAAGGTGCTTTAATTGGTATGTGTATAGACATTTTAATGCGCGAAGAAAGTAATGGAAACAGAGGAGTCTTATCTTTAATGAAAGAGTTATCATTAAAATATGGTAAAAACAAACCATTTGAAGATGATAAATTAATTGAAGAGATTACAGCGATGACCTACCCTTCTATTGGTGAATTTTTAAATACTCATGTTGTTGGTACTACACCTATCAATTATAATGATTTTTTTGAGAAAGTAGGTTTAGAAGTTACAGAAAGTAAAGTAGAGACCAATTATATTCAAAATGCAGGAGCGTTGATAGTTGGAGGAAATCAAGAAAAAGGAACTATTTATTTTAATGGATTGGTTGCACAAAATAGTTTTTGGAACGAACAAGGCGTTCAGCCAAATGATGTGATTAAAGAAATAGACGGCACAACTGTAACTATGCAAAATGCAAATCAAATTTTTGGACAAGTATTTTCTTGGCAACCAGGAAAAGAGATTGAAGTAAAATTAGATAGAAATAGTGAAGAAGTTATTATTAAAACTGCTTTAACACAGTCTTATACCACTGGGAAAAAATTACAAGGTAAAGAAAACGCTACTGATGCTCAAAAAGCATTGCGTAAAGCTTGGTTAAAAGGGTAATGTAGTTTTGAAACTTTGATAGATATATTATATTGGGCGAAGTCGAAAGACAGGAATGACAAAAAAAAGGGTTGTTTAAAATTAATTTTAAACAACCCTTTTTTTAACAATAAAGTAATGGTAAAAGCTACTCAACAACTATTGGAATTCCATAATAAAATTCTAATACTTTTGTTCTAAATACAAAATTATATTTTGCTCTAATTACAGCCGATTTTGCACTTATTAACCTGTTTCTTACTTGTTCAAAATCAAATGAATTTGTTGCACCTAAAGCATAACGTTCTTGTGCAAAATTAAATGCTAACTCTTGTGCTTCTAATGATTTT
>CAZHYX010000084.1:0-10608 GCA_964536675.1 uncultured Flavobacteriaceae bacterium | reverse complement strand
ATTTGATTAGTACATTAGTATCAAATTGTATAAGAGAAGTATCATTTATTTATAGAAAAGGCAATAAAACAATGAGAAGGCAATTAGTATTTAGTATTGCGAAAAGTGATTCTTATGTATGCGTTTCTTTGTTCAAAACTAGAGCTATTTCAAAAAATCAGAACTTAGATTGACATCCAAAAACTGCAAACTGTAGACTGCTTACTAAATTTACGGCTTAGTAACCTTTTTTTCAATTACATTGTCAATTTTATGCATGGTTTCTTCAGAAAGAAAACCTTTTGAACCTAATACCAGACCGAAAACCATTAATGCAATACCCATTCCTAATTTTATTTTATAAATAACAACAGGCGTTAGTTTATTTTTCAACTGTTTTGCCAATACAATCTTTACTAAGTCAGTAACAAAATATGCTAAAATAACAGCGGCAAAATAATTAAAAATTCGTGTTTCGTTCATTTCTAAACGTGGACCAATAACCACAACCATTCCTAACCAGAATGCCAAAACACCTACATTAATAAAATTTAAAAAGAAACCTTTAATGAATAAACTTAAATAATTATTCTTTTCAACAATACTAATTTCCCCCTCTCTATCAATGGGTTTACGTCTTTTTAATATTGTAATCAATCCGTAAATAAATAAAACAAGACCACCGAGTACAAAAAGACGTGGGTCATCTTTTATTTTTTCTAATAATGTTCTACTTCCATAATAAGCAAAATAAACAAAAACGACATCTGATAAAACGACACCCAAATCAAAAACCACAGCCGCTCTAAAACCCTTGATTGCACTCGTTTCAAGTAATACAAAAAATACGGGACCTATCATAAATGCAAGTCCGATACCAATGGGAATAGCATTTAAGATATCACTCATAGATAAATTTATTTATATCCCGAATTCTCGGGACTGTTCTACGCAGGAATGCCATTTTATTGAAAATCATAACATCAATCTGTTTACAGTAAATAAATCTAGAGAAATATTCTTTTTATTAAACCACATCATAATCTATTGTAATTTTATCAGTAGTAGGATGTGCTTGGCAGGTTAATATCAGTCCTTCTTTAACTTCATCTTCCGAAAGAATATTATTAACATCCATTACCGCTTTTCCTTCTGTTACTTGTGCTAAACAGGAACTGCATATTCCCCCTTGGCAAGAGTACGGAGCATCTAAACCTTTTTTTAATGCTGCTTCTAAAATAGATTTCTCTTTTTTCATTGAAAATATTTCCTCTTCACCGTCTAAAACTATTGTAATTGTAGTTTCTCCATCTAATTTTTCTCCTGATGCCTCAGAAGTATCCATTTCTTCCACTTTAGTTGAAAACAATTCAAAATGGATAGTATTTTCAGAAATTTCTTTATCCAATAAATCCATTTTAACGGTATTGATCATATTCTCAGGTCCACATAAAAAGAATTCATCAAAATTTGTTCCTTTGTGCTTATTTTTAATAATATAATTAACGGTTGAAGCATCTATTCTTCCGAAAAGGGCATTTTTATCATTGACTTCACTAAACATATAATGTACAAATAATCGATCAGGATAATTTGTTTGAAGCTGATCAATTTCAGTTTTAAACATTGTTTTTTCGGGTGATTTATTTCCGTAAACTAATACAAATTTAGTGTTGTTTTCAGTTTCTAATACCGATTTTATCATCGACAAAACTGGAGTTATACCACTACCCGCAACAAAAGCCAAATGATTTTGATTGTCATTATCAGGGTTCAGTATAAATCTACCTTCAGGGGAAGATACTTCTAACATATCTCCTACTTTTAAATTTGTTGTAGCATATATTGAGAATGTTCCTTTATCAACCGCTTTAACACCTATTCTAATAGTATTACTTTTTTTAGAGGAACAAATTGAATAGGCTCGTCTTACCTCTTCACCATCTAATTCTTTTTTAATTGTAATGTATTGCCCAGGTATAAAACTAAATTCTTGTTGTAAGTTTTGAGGAATATCAAAAAGAATTGAAACTGCATTTTCGGTTTCCTGTTTTAGTTCTTTAACAGAGAGTTTGTAAAATATTGACATTAATTATAATTTGAAGATCAAAAATAAAGAATACTTGTATAATAACAGTATTAATTTTTAACAAAAAAGGTCTCGTATCTCGACTTTAGTTTATCTTGAGCGAAGACGAAAAGCTCGATGTAACACGCTCGATTGGACAATGTTAAATACCCGCTGAAACAACCAGCGTATTTGTAAGGTGATTAACTCAAAGAAATAGAGTCTGACAACTCATTTTTATCGTCATGTTGATATGGAAAATATTGTTTTAATTTTGCTCCAGTTTCAACAATACCCAATTTTAAACCTTCAGTATAATTATTACTTTTGAATTTTTCTAAAACAGTATCTTTAATACTATTCCAAAACGTATCTGGTACAACTTCATTTATCCCTTTATCACCTAAAACCGAAAATTTTTTATCATCAATTGCAACATAGAATAAGATTCCATTTTGTTGTTTGGTTTCATCCATTTTTAAAAAATAAAACACTTCTTTCGCTCTTTCTATAGCATCTTTTTCTGTACTTTTTTCTAAATGAACTCTTATTTCACCTGAACTATCTTTTTCAGCCAAACGAATTGCCTCAATAATTTCTTGCTCTTGAATTGAAGTTAAAAAATCTTCTACTTTTGACATGTGCTATTTATACTTGATTGGTATTTTTATTATACAATACATGTTTATTTTTTAAATAAAAAATACTGGATCGGAAGACCGAAGATACTTCCTTCAAATTTCCGTCTTCAGGCTTCTGTCTTATTTCTCTTTCTTTCCGAAATCAAAATCTACATCAGGTGCTGTTTCAGAACCTGGGTCAGCTTGATAACGTGACATTTCTTTAAAACCAAACCATCCTGCTAATAATTTACCGGGGAATTTGGTAGTATGTATATCGTAGATATTTACTTTTTCGTTAAATCTATCTCTGGCAACATTAATTCTATTCTCTGTACCTTCTAATTGACTTTGTAGTTCTAAAAAGTTTTGATTGGCTTTTAGTTCAGGATAGCGTTCAACCACAACCATTAATTTACTTAAGGCTCCTGTCAATCCGCTTTGAGCTTGTTGAAATTTCGCCATATTTTCTGGCGTTAAATCACCTGCATTAATTGTAGTTTTGGTTGCTTCTGCTCTCGCTTTTATCACACCTTCTAGTGTTTCTTTTTCAAAATCGGCAGCTCCTTGAACTGTTTTTACCAGGTTTCCGATAAGGTCATTTCTACGTTGATAAGAGCTCTCTACATTAGACCAAGCAGTTTTAGCATTTGCTTCGTTCTCAACAGCTGTATTATTAAATCCTACTGCCCAATTGTAAATTCCGAAAGCAATAACTGCAAGTATAATTAAAGGAATAAGCCATTTTTTCATGATATAAATTTTTGGTTATAATTGATTTTTAAACTCTATTAATGTTGCTTTTATAGCTTCTAAACGAGAAATAATTGCATGGTTGTCTTTTATTTCATCAGGTTTAGATTTTAATTTTTTTCTGGCACCTTCTAAAGTGAATCCTTTTTCTTTAACAAGATGATAAATCATCTGTAAACTTTTAACATCATCTTGTGTAAAAAGTCTATTACCTTTGGCATTTTTTTTAGGCTTAATAGCATCAAACTCTTTATCCCAAAAACGAATCAGAGAAGCGTTTACATTAAATGCTCTAGCAACTTCGCCTATTTTATAGTATCTTTTATCTGGTAAATTTATGTGCATTAATCAAATGATTGTCCTTCTTGAGATGCTAATTTTAGCATTGCTTTAAACTCTTCAGGGGTTAAGTTTCCGTAATAGAAATTTATCGGATTTATAGGCTTACCGTTTTTATGCACTTCATAATGTAGGTGCGGACCAACAGAGCGTCCGGTATTACCAACAAAGCCAATCAAATCGCCACGTTTTACTTTTTGACCCGCTTTTATATTGTATTTACTCAAATGTGCATAAATGGTTTTATAACCATAGCCATGATCAATTTCAATATGTTTACCAAAACCAGTCGCTCTATCGTCAACTCTAAAAGCAATACCGTTACCTGTTGCATAAATTGGGGTACCGGTAGGAGCTGTAAAATCCATTCCTTTATGTTGCTTTCGGGCTTTCGTAAACGGATCAGAACGCCAGCCATAACCAGATGCCATTCTAGTTAAATCTTCTTTTTTGATAGGTTGTATAGCAGGAATCGCAGCCAATAATTTTTCTTTGTCTTCAGCCAAACTAATAATTTCGTCTAGTGATTTTGATTGTATATATAATTGTTTTGATAATATATCCATATTTTTAGTAACATCAATAATCATTTCAGAATTTTCAAACCCTTCTAATGACTTGTATCTATCTACACCTCCAAAGCCTGCTTTTCGCTGCTCTTCAGGTATAGGGTTTACCTCAAAATACAACCTGTAAATTTCATTATCTCTATGTTGGATACCTTCTAAAACGCCTTCTACCTGAGTCATTTTTTTATCTAATAAGCCATAACGTAACTTTAAGTTCTCAAGTTCTCTTTTTTGAGCTTTTTCTTTAGGTGAATCAATAAATTGGAATGATATAAATACAAAAAATAACCCCAACAACGCTGCGCTAAATAAAAAACCAAGTGTTCTTTTAAATTTATCACGTTTACGAAGTTCAATTTTCCTATATGATACAGTATCAGAATCGTAATAATATTTTACCTTCGCCATAATATAAATTGTACTATTTTTGTAGCTTTAATCAAGCAAAACATTGCTTTATTTTTTGAGTCAATAAACAAATTTACAAAATGTTTTGCAACTATAAAAGTACACAATCCTTTTAGGTTTTAATTAACATTCTATGACGTCGCAAGAAATTAGACAACAATTTTTAGATTTTTTTAAAAATAAACAGCATAAAATAGTGCCATCTGCGCCTATAGTTATTAAAAACGACCCTACCTTAATGTTTAATAATGCAGGGATGGTGCCTTTTAAAGAATACTTTTTAGGGCAAAAAAAAGCGGATGTTAAACGTATTACAGACACACAAAAATGTTTAAGAGTTTCCGGTAAACACAATGATTTAGAAGAAGTTGGTATAGATACATATCACCATACCATGTTTGAAATGTTAGGCAATTGGAGCTTTGGTGATGCTCTCTCGCCCAAAGGCGGATATTTTAAGGAAGAAGCTATTGCTTGGGCATGGGAATTACTTACCGAAGTATACAAAATCAATAAAGAAGATTTATATGTTACCGTTTTTGAAGGTGCAAAAGATGAAAACTTAGCTTTTGATCAAGAAGCCTATAATTTTTGGAAAACACATATTGATGAAGACAGAATTATAAATGGTAATAAAAAAGATAATTTTTGGGAAATGGGTGCTCAAGGACCCTGCGGACCTTGTTCTGAAATTCATGTAGATATACGTTCTGATGAAGAAAAAACAAAAATTCCCGGTAAAGAATTAGTTAATAAAGATCATCCTCATGTTGTTGAAATATGGAATTTAGTTTTTATACAATACAACCGTAAAGCTGATGGTTCTCTAGAAGATTTACCTGCCAAACATATAGATACGGGTATGGGTTTTGAACGTTTATGTATGGTAATACAAAATGTAAAATCTAATTATGATACTGATGTTTTTACACCTTTAATTAGAGAGATTGAAACCATTACTCGAACCGAATATGGCATTCCTGATGATTCGGGAGAAAAAACAGATATTGCTATTAGAGTCATTGCCGATCATCTACGTGCTGTTGCTTTCGCTATAGCGGATGGGCAGTTGCCTTCAAACAATGGTGCAGGTTATGTTATCAGACGTATTTTGCGAAGAGCAATTCGTTACGGATTTACTTTTTTAAACCAAAAAGAACCTTTTATTTATAAGTTAGTGAATGTATTGAGTAAACAAATGGGGAGTACATTTCCTGAACTCAATTCGCAAAAACAGCTTATTTATAATGTGATTAAAGAAGAAGAAAATTCTTTTTTAAGAACCTTAGATCAAGGGCTTGTCTTGTTAGATAAAATTATTAAAAAAACGGATGGAAAAACGATTTCTGGAGATAAGGTTTTTGAATTGTATGATACTTTTGGTTTCCCTAAAGATTTAACATCATTGATTTTAAGAGAAAAAGGGCTGATTTTCGATGAAGATTCTTTTGACAAAGCAATGGAAGCTCAAAAAAATAGATCTCGTACTGCGGCTACCGTTCATACCGATGATTGGATAGTCTTACAAGATGATATTGAAGAAGAGTTTATTGGCTATGACTCACTTGAAGCGGATGTGAAAATTACCAGATACAGAAAAATTACTTCTAAAAAAAATGGCGAAATGTATCAACTAGTATTTAATCTTACTCCTTTTTATCCTGAAGGTGGTGGGCAAGTAGGTGATAAAGGATATTTAGAAATATCTAACGAAAATGTAATTTATATCCTAGACACAAAAAAGGAAAATAATCTGATTATACATTTCACTAAAGATTTGCCGAAAAACTCTACGGATACTTTCAAGGCTATTGTCGATAAAAAACAACGATTAAGAACAGCTTGTAATCATACCGCAACTCATTTATTACATCAAACCTTACGTGAAATTTTAGGAGCTCATGTTGAGCAAAAAGGTTCGGCAGTACATTCAAATTATTTACGTTTTGACTTTTCACATTTTTCAAAATTAACAACACAAGAATTACGAGATGTTGAAGATTTTGTAAATGCCCGAATCAATAATAAATTACCTCTTCAAGAAAATAGAAATACTACAATGAATGATGCAATAAAAGATGGCGCTATGGCATTGTTTGGTGAAAAATATGGCGATACGGTACGGACTATAAGATTTGGTAAATCTATTGAACTTTGCGGAGGTATTCACGTACAAAACACCAGTGAACTTTGGCATTTTAAGATAACTTCTGAAAGTGCTATTGCTTCAGGGATTAGACGTATAGAAGCTATAACTTCTGATGCTGCAAAAGAGTTTTATTTTAAAAATAATAGGACTTACCAACAAATTAAAGATTTGTTCAAAAGTACATTAAACCCTATTGAATCTGTAAAAGCTTTACAAGAGGAAAATGTAAAACTTAAAAAACAAATAGAAGATTTACAAAAAGACAAAGCAGGGAATCTTAAAGGTGAATTAAGAAATAAAGTTGAAGAAATTAACGGAATTCATTTTTTAGCTGCCGAAATAAATTTAGATCAAAATACAATTAAAGATCTAGCTTTTCAATTAGGTAATGAGATTGACAATTTATATTTTATTATAGGTTCTCATGTTGAAGACAAGGCAATGCTAACAGTCTATATTTCTAAGAATAGCACTAATGACAGTCTAAATGCTGGTAAAATTGTAAGGGAATTAGGTAAATTGATTCATGGTGGTGGTGGTGGACAGGCTTTTTATGCTACGGCCGGAGGTAGAAACCCAGGTGGAATCAAGAAAGCGTTAGAAAAAGCTAAGGATTATATCCCATCCTAAATCCTTCCCTAAGGGAAGGACTTTTTAAGTTTTTATGGAGTTTAGAACTAAAATACCTTTAAAAAAACAACCTTATAATCAGATTGATTATAATGCTAATATTTTGATACTAGGGTCTTGTTTTGCTAAAAATATTGGAGATAAGCTTCACCATTTTAAATTTCAAACTACTGCCAATCCTTTTGGAATATTATTCCATCCTAAAGCAATTGAAAATTTAATTTTAAACACTGTTAATGAGAAAGTATATACTGAAGAGGATATCTTTTTTCACAATGAACAATGGCATTGTTTCGAGGTCCATTCAAAGCTAAGTAATCCTGATAAAGAAGTTTTACTAAAAAGTTCAAACAGCGCTATCAAATCAACAAATAAACACATCAACAAATCATCTCACGTCATTATTACTTTGGGTACAGCATGGGTTTATCGTTTTATTGAAACCGATGTGATAGTTGCCAATTGCCATAAAATTCCACAAAAAAAGTTTTTAAAAAAGTTATTGACTGTTGATGAAATTACAGAAAGTTTAAGAGCCATGATTGCATTGATACAAAACGTAAATAAAAATGTATCTATACTATTCACTGTTTCTCCGGTTCGTCATTTAAAAGATGGGTTTATTGAAAATCAGCAAAGTAAATCGCATCTTATAGCTGCTGTACATAATGTAACTAAGAGAAGTAATGTGTCCTATTTTCCTTCTTATGAAATTATGATGGATGAATTACGTGATTATCGTTTTTATAATCAAGATATGCTGCACCCAAACATTATAGCAATTCAATATATTTGGGAGCAATTTTCGTCCGTTTGGATTTCTGAACATGCTCAAAATACTATGGATGAAATAGATTTTATCCAAAAAGGATTAGGGCATAGACCATTTAACCCCAAATCAAAACAACATCGTCAATTTTTGATTTCGTTGCAAAAAAAAATGGAAACACTTCAAAAAGCATTTCCATTTATTAATTTTTCTCAATAATAATCTATCGTTCTGCGTTTTGCCAAGCACCTCCGTTAATAGCATCAATACCTTCTTTTTTCAATAAAGGTAATATTGACCCAGCTCTTCCTCCACTTCTACAGACTACTATAACAGGTTTGTTCCAAGATTTTATTTTGTCAATATTTTGTTGTACTTCATTCATTGTTATCAATTCAGAGTCTTTTGAATGTCCTTCATTCCATTCTGCAGGTGTTCTTATATCTAATACAACAGCTCCTTTTTCTAAATAATTATTAATATCAGAAGTTTTGCCACCACCACTAAAAAAATTAAATAATCCCATTTTTATATTTTAAATTCTGTGCAAAGAAAGAAAATTTTCGATTGATTCTTGTAACATGAGTTACAGTTTTAGGTTTTTATGAATAAATTATTTACCATGACCATTCATATAATCCAAAGTTAAATTCACAAAAGTTTGTACACCTAACTTTAAACCACTTTCATCAATAAAAAAATCGGGTGTATGATGTGAAGCTGCATCTTCAGATTTTACATCTAAAGGTTTTCCTCCAAGAAAAAAGTATAACCCTGGTACTTCTTTTTGAAAGTAAGAAAAATCTTCGGCACCCGTAATTGCATTCATTAAGTGAACATTTTCTTTACCAGCAGCTTTTTGCAATGAAGGAAGCATTTTAGCTGTTAATTCTACATCATTATACGTTATAGGCAAACCTTTGCTTATTTCAATAGTAGCATCTCCTCCAAAAGCTTTGGCAATTGCAGGAACACGTCGTTTCATTTCTTCATTTAATTTCTTTTGCATATCATAATCTAGAGTCCTGATAGTGCCTATCATTTCAACTTCTTCAGGTATAATATTATTACGTACACCACCACGTATTAATCCTACGGTAATGACAGCTGCTTCTTTTGTCAATTCAGTATCTCTACTTATAATGGTCTGTAAACCATTGATAATTTGGGCAGAAATTACTATAGGGTCAATTCCTCCCCATGGCGCAGATCCATGGGTTTGTTTTCCTTTTACTTTAATTACAAAACGTTGTGCTGAAGCCATAATACCTCCTGGTTTATATGTGATAGTTTTAACATCGGTTCCGGCACTAATATGCAATCCGAAAATAACATCAACGTCTGGGTTTTTCAATACCCCTTCTTCAACCATCATTTTTGCCCCTCCATTTTCACCTTCTGGTGGACCTTCTTCTGCTGGTTGAAAAATAAATTTTACTGTACCTTTTATATCTTTTTTAATTTTTGATAATACTTCTGCTGTACCCATTAAAATGGCAATATGTGTGTCATGACCACAAGCATGCATTACTCCTGTTTCAATACCATTATATTCGCTTTTTACTTTTGAAGCAAATGGTACAGGTGTTCTTTCTGTAACCGGTAAGCCATCTATATCTGCTCGTAAAGCTACAACCGGACCCGGTTTACCGCCCTTTAAAATACCTACAACACCTGTATGGGCTATACCTGTTTGCACTTCAAACCCTAAACTCTTTAAATGCTTGGCTATTTTTTCAGCAGTTTTAAATTCTCTGTTTGATAATTCAGGGTTTTCATGAAAATGCCTTCGCCAATCAATTACTTTTGATTCAATATCATTGATGTATTTATCTATTTTTTGATTTTGGGCTTGTAATGTCGTTGCTGATGCTAGAAATAAAAATAATCCGATTAATTTTTTCACTTGTTTAAATTTTTATAATTAATTCTCTAATAAGGTAATAAAAAATGATGCTTTTAAGTTTTAGTAAATCTACTAAAAATTTTAAATATTTTTATGCTTTGTAATAATTGTGACACATAAATTTAAAATACTTAATACATTTATCGAAAATTGGTAATCAATGAAAGCTGTATTTTTAGATTTTTCTGAATTGGTTTATAATAGGCTTAAGCAATTATGGGAAAGTCAAACCACTAATAAAGTAGCTAGTTATTCACTTGTTATCATTTTTATCATAAGTATAATTATTAGTTATTTAGATCGTCTGGTGTAAGATTTCGTTGCGTGAATTTAGCGATAAACTTCACAAGTACAAAACCAACTTGAAAATCCGATAGGATTTTCCTAAGTAAGCGAATACTTAGCAATGAATTTTACA
>CAZHYX010000083.1:0-10636 GCA_964536675.1 uncultured Flavobacteriaceae bacterium | reverse complement strand
TTTTTAGTAATCTTTACATTCATTTTTTCTGTTACAGCACAGAATCTAGAAAAAGATATAGATGAAATTGTTAGCTTATCATATATAGAAAATGAACCAGGTATTGCCATTTTAGTAGCAAAAAAAGGAGAAGTTGTTTACCGTAAGGCTTTTGGTAAAGCTAGCTTAGAGTTAGACGTATCGATGAAACCAGAAAATGTTTTTGAATTGGCTTCTATTACTAAACAATTTACAGCAGTGGCAATTTTAATGCTTGAAGAGCAAGGTAAATTAAAAGTAGAAGACTTAATAATAAAATACATTCCAGATTATCCTACAGATGGTAAAAAGATTACGATTCATCATCTGTTAAATCATACATCAGGTATTAAGAGTTATACATCAATGGGTTTAGCCAAATTGGCAAGAAGAGATATGTCCCCCACAGAGTTGATAGACTATTTTAAAAATGAACCAATGGATTTTGATCCAGGCGAAAAGTTTTTGTACAATAATTCCGGTTATATTTTATTAGGTCATATCATTGAAATAACCACTAAAGACACCTATGAAAACTTTATAGAACAACAAATCTTTAAAGTACTCGGTATGGAATCTTCTCGTTATGGTAGTATGAAAGAACTTATAAAAAATCGTGCTAGAGGTTATCAGAAAGGTGAAAATGGGTTTAGAAATGCAGATTATTTAAGTTTAACCTTACCTTATGCTGCTGGTTCGTTAATGTCAACTGTTGACGATATGCTTAAGTGGCAAAATGCATTAAAGACCAATAAACTAATAAAGAAAGAGAGTTTAGCCAAAGCAATAAATGGTTCTACATTAAATAATGGAGAGAAAATAGATTACGGATATGGTTTAGGCAAAAGTAAATTACAAGGCTCTGTGGGTTATCAACATAGTGGTGGTATTTTTGGTTATACTACCAATGGTATCTATTTAATAAATGAAGATGTATATGTTATTGGTTTAACCAATTGTAGTTGTAATAATGTGGGTGAGGTAACTAAAAAAGTTGCAGCCTTAGTTATAGAAAAACCTTTTCCGGATAAAAAAGATGCAATCACATTATCTAAAGAAAAATTAAATAAATGGGTTGGTGCTTATGAGTTTGATAAAGGTGTTGTTCGATATGTTACGATGAAGGATGCTAAATTGGTTAGTCAAAGAGAGGGAAGTACTGTTTTCTCTATTTATCCTATGTCTGACACACATTTTATTTTTGATAGTGGTACTATTTCATATTATTTTTCTATAGATGATACTGGAAAAAGACAAGTAAAAATGATAAACTCTGGAAATGAAGCTTTAGGTAGAGAAATAGATAAAACACCACCAACCGAGAATAAAGAAATTACAGTAACCGAGAATATTTTAAAACAATATATTGGTTCTTATGAATTACAACCGGGTTTTAATTTAGTTATGACTGTTGATAATGGTAAATTGTATGCACAAGCTACAGGGCAATCAAAAAATCAATTATTTGCTAAATCGAAAACACGATTTTTTTTAAAAGTAGTCCCAGCTGAGGTAGAATTTATAAAAGATGAATCTGGTAAATACTCTTCATGTGTTCTATATCAAGGAGGGCAAGAAGTGAAAGGTAAAAGAAAAGATTAGAAAAGAAAAAGCCCAATGAAAATTTTGATTTTTTTATATTTTATTCCACAGGAAAGTCAAAATAAGTTTTCGGAAATGGTTCTTTTGCCAATGTAAAATGCCACCATTCTTTTTCATAAGGTTTAAAACCATGTTTTACCATACGGCGTTGTAACATTAACCTGATTGCACGTTGATTTTTGGTAATATTATTATAATTTACCCATGATTTCTTATCAAAAAGATCATATGGTCCACCTAAGTCTAAAATATGTCCTGTTCTTAAAGAAACAATGGTAAGGTCTACTGTACTTCCTCTGCTATGCCCTGATTTTGAAGCAATATAACCTTTATTGAACAAATCATTTTTATCTATATTCGGATAAAATTGTTCTTTCATTTTAGTGTCAGTAGAATCTTTAGACCAACTTACAAAATGATTAACAGCCGTTTGAGGTCTGTAAGCATCAAAAATTAATAATCCGAATCCTAATCTTTCAAATTCTTGTTGTACTTTTTTTAGTGCTTCGGCAGCTTCTTTGGTCAAAATACATTTAGGCTTAATATAGCCATTAATAGGCTCTCCAACAAAGTTGTTTGATGAGTAATATCGCAAGTCTGTTCGTAACTTAGGAATCACTTCTTTAGCATATACAAAGCCCTCCGGTAATGTGCCAGGGTCATATTGGGCATTTGCATTCGTTGATAAACCAACATATAAAATTATGATCAAAAGGTTTATAAAACGTAAGGTTTTCATATTAGTTAAGCTTTTGGGTTATGCATTTAACGCTAAAGTGCTAAATATATTTTAGTATACTATTAACTTATATTATGTATTTTTTTTATAGGCAAAATCATTCTATCTTTCGGAATCTATTTTTAAGAGATGAATGAAAAGTTGATTTCAAAGAAAAAACCAGCCTATCCGGTAACAAAATTGTTATCAGATTACTTGACGGATCAAGGTAGAAATATAAAAATTCCTATCTATTATGATGATTTATTACGTTTTCAAGGAGCCGTTGAGGTTTATGATAAAGAAGGTAATGATACACTTTGGTTAAGTACTTATTTTGCTGAACATGAGCGCGAAGAAATTGAATTGAGTTTAAAAAGGATGTATACTATTTTACATGGCGATGGTAGTGATACCATACTTCCATATTTAAATATAGACAGTATAGACTTTTGTACTTTTGGTAATTCTAAACCTTTTCGAGTAAAAGTCCGTAATGTTTTAAATGATAACTATATTTTTTTATATATAAAAAAGGCAGATGCTTCAAGAGTTTATGGATTGGAATTAGAGCATATACTGTCACCAAATCACATTAATTTTTTAATACATAAAGATACTTTAATAGAAGAACATATTTCCGGAATACCAGGAGATGTATTTATTGAAAATGACTTAAGTACTTGCTCTGATCAGGATAAAAGTGCCATAGCAAAGGAGTTTGTAAAATTTAATGAACGTTGTTTTGTCCGTCTTTTAGGCGATATGCGTTCGTATAATTTTGTAATGGTGTTAACCCATGATTTTGATAGAATAGAATATAGAATAAGGGCTATTGATTTTGATCAGCAGAGCTTTGAAGGCAATCCGAAAGTATATAAACCACAATTTTTAAAGGAAAATAATGACTTAGTAGAAATGACTTTAAATTTACTACAAGAAGAGTCTATAGAACAATATAAAAAAGAAGAACGATCATTATTAGCTAAAAGAGCCTCAAGCGAACAAGATAGGTTGAATGACTTGCTAAATTGTATGTGTAATGATACAATTTCAACACCTGCTAAAATTAAACAATTAAAAGTAGGCTTATTTGATTTAACCAAAGATGTGAATTTTAGGAAAGCACCTAATATGGGGTATATATTGAAGAGTGCCTTAGATTTTATTATTAGAAATTATAAAAGTGAAAATCCATATATTATAAAGTAAAATATAAAAATGAAAATTAAAAAAGTATTGGTTGCTAATCGTGGTGAGATAGCAATACGAATTTTAAGAGCATGTACGGAGTTAAATATTACAACGGTTGCTATTTACACTTATGAAGATAGATATTCACAGCATCGCTATAAAGCGGACGAATCCTATCAAATAGGCAAAGATAACCAACCGCTAAAACCTTATTTAGATATTGATGAAATTATAGGTTTGGCTAAAGCAAAAAATGTAGATGCAATACATCCTGGTTATGGATTTTTATCTGAAAATTCTGATTTTGCCCGTGCTTGTGCTAAAAATGACATCATTTTTATTGGCCCGAGCCCTGAAGTAATGGACGCTTTAGGTGATAAAATTACAGCCAAAAAGATAGCTTTAAAATGTAAAGTTCCTGTAATTGAAGGCAATAAAAAGAAGCTGACTTCTTTAAAAGTTGCTTTGTCTGAAGCTGGTAATATTGGATATCCTTTAATGCTAAAAGCCGCTTCTGGAGGTGGAGGTAGAGGTATGCGTGTTGTAAGAACACCAGAAGATCTAGAAATAAATTTTGATTCAGCACGTAATGAATCTTTAAATGCCTTTGGTGATGATACCATGTTTTTAGAAAAATATGTTGAAGACCCAAAACACCTTGAAGTCCAAATTGTAGCTGATAATCACGGTACAATTCGTCATTTATTTGAAAGAGATTGTTCCGTACAACGCCGTCATCAAAAAGTAGTTGAGATAGCACCTTCGCATAATGTATCAGATACCGTAAAACAAAATTTATACAACTATGCAATTGCAATCGTAACCGAGGTAAGTTATAATAATATTGGTACGGTTGAGTTTTTGGTTGATGCTGCTGATAATGTATATTTTATTGAAGTAAACCCTCGTATTCAGGTTGAGCATACGGTTACCGAAATGGTAACAGGTATAGATATAGTAAAGACACAAATATTTGTTGCAGGAGGTTATAAATTATCTAGTAAGCAAATAAAAATTTATAGTCAAAAATCGTTAGCAACTTATGGTTTTGCTTTACAATGTAGATTGACAACCGAAGATCCTGAAAATAATTTCACACCAGATTATGGTACTATAACTACTTATAGAAGTGCTTCAGGTATGGGTATTCGTTTAGATGCCGGTAGTATATATCAAGCGTATAGTGTGAGTCCGTTTTTTGACTCTATGTTAGTGAAAGTTTCTGCTCATGGTCGAACTTTAGATGGAGCAATGCGTAAAATGGTTCGTGCTTTAAAAGAGTTTCGTATTAGAGGAGTTAAAACCAATATCCATTTTTTGCAAAATGTTATTCAACATAAAACATTTGTACAAGGAAAAGCCACGGTTAATTTTATACAAAATACACCTGCATTGTTTAAGATAAAATTATCACAAGACCGCACTTCAAAAGTTACAGCATATTTAGGTGAAGTTATTGTAAATGGCAATCCAGATGTTAAGTTTAAAGATGATACTAAAGTATTTAGAAACCCTAAAGTACCAAGTTATAGTCATGTTTCAGAATATCCAAAAGGAACCAAAGATTTACTAACTGAATTAGGCCCTGAAAAGTTTTGTAATTGGTTAAAAAAGGAAAAGAAAATACATTATACAGATACTACTATCCGTGATGCACATCAATCATTATTAGCAACGCGTATGCGAACCTATGATATGCTCAAAGTAGCAGAAAGTTATGCTAAAAACCATGCTAATACCTTTAGTATAGAAATGTGGGGAGGCGCTACTTTTGATGTCTGTTTACGCTTTTTACATGAAAGTCCATGGACACGTTTAAGAGAACTTCGTAAAACGATGCCAAATATTCTGTTTCAAATGCTGCTTAGAGGTTCTAACGGAGTAGGTTATAAAGCTTATCCCGATAATCTAATAGAAAGTTTTGTTGAAAAATCTTGGGAAAACGGAATTGATATTTTTAGAATTTTTGATTCCTTAAACTGGGTAAAAGCAATGGAACCGAGTATCAATTATGTTCGTAAAAAAACAGGCGGTATTGCTGAAGCTGCATTGAGTTATACAGGTGATATTTTAGATGTAAGTCAAACAAAATACAATCTGAATTACTATACACAATTAGCAAAAGACCTAGAAAATGCCGGAGCGCATATGATTGCCATTAAAGATATGGCAGGTTTATTGACGCCTTATGCAGCCACAGAGTTAGTTGGGGCATTAAAAACCACTGTAAAATTACCGATACATTTACATACACATGATACTTCTTCGTTACAATCTGCTACTTATTTAAAAGCGATTGAGGCAGGGGTTGATGTGGTTGATGTTGCCCTTGGCGGATTATCAGGATTAACATCTCAACCTAATTTCAATTCTATAGTTGAAATGATGAAATATCACAAACGAGCACATGAATTCGATATAGATAAATTAAATCAATTTTCCAATTTTTGGGAAGATACTAGAGAATTATATTATCCTTTTGAATCTGGATTGAAATCTGGTACAGCCGAGGTATTTCAGCATGAAATTCCGGGCGGACAGTACTCAAATTTACGTCCTCAAGCCACTGCGTTAGGGTTGGGAGATCGTTTTGAGGAGGTAAAAAAAATGTATGCTCAGGTAAATACCATGTTTGGTAATTTGGTAAAAGTGACACCAAGTTCAAAGGTAGTAGGCGATATGGCAATCTTTATGGTCACTAATGATCTAACACCAGATGAAGTTATGGAAAGAGGTGATGAAATTTCTTTTCCAGATTCAACTATTGACTTTTTTAAAGGAGATCTAGGTCAGCCTGTTGGAGGGTTTCCTAAAAAGTTGCAGAAGATTGTTCTGAAAAATAAAAAACCATATAAAAATAGACCAAATGCACATTTAAAACCTATTGATTTTGATGTAGCCTATAAATCCTTTCAACGAAAATTTCAAAAAGGATTTACCCGAGAAATTGAATTTGAAGATTTCTTATCATATAGTTTATATCCTAGAGTATTTGAACAGGCACATGAGCAATATAAAAAATATGGGAATTTAGGAATACTACCCACTAAGAACTTCTTTTACGGAATGAAATTAAGAGAAGAGACCCTAATTGAATTAGAACCTGGGAAAACTATTGTAGTGAAATTACTTTCGGTAGGTAGCCCAAATGAAGAAGGTGTTCGATTAGTATTCTTTAAAGTCAATGGAGAAAACAGATATGTTGAAGTAAAGGATAAAGCACTCGATATTAAGAAGGTTGAATTTATAAAAGCAGATACTGAAGATACAAACCAAGTAGGTGCGCCATTACAAGGATTATTGTATAAAGTATTGGTGAAAAAAGGACAAGAAATTAAAGAAAATGATCCTTTATTTATTATAGAAGCTATGAAAATGGAAACCACAGTTACCGCAGTAAAAGCAGGTACAGTAAAATCAGTTACTCTAACTGCGGGTGTAATGGTGATGCAAGATGATTTGATTTTAACCTTAGAGTAAATTTAGACCTGACAGGTTTTTACTTGTCCATCGAAACCCTTCTTACGTAGGAGGAAAATCTGTCAGGTTTCTACAATAATCATTGTTATCTTGAAAATACAGAGCGAAGCATCTTAGAGGTGTTACCCAAAAATATCATTTAATAATTTAGCCAATCTAATACCTCCTTTTTGTAGCTGTTTTCTAACCGTTTCGAAATGGTCATAAGAATATCTATATTTTAAATTTTCGCCTATTTTAACAGATTCATAAGCACTTTTTGATAGTTTATGGGTATCATGAACCCAATCAACAATAGTACCTTGTTGAATTGCTTTTACCTGTGCTTTAGATAGATCTTCAGTATTATTTGCCAATTCTAAATAACTCATATTCCATTCTTCAATCATGTTAGTGTCCCAAACGCGGTGCAGATTTGTACCTTTTCCAAACCATTGCACCTGTATTGTATTGCCACCTTTATCTTCTTCTCTTCCTATATGCATTGGCTGATGTAAATCACCAATTAAATGAACGAGCATTTTTAAATAAAAAGCTTTATCTTCAATAGTACTATTTATATTTTTAAGTATAGAAATACAGGTATTTATCCCTGTAACTAAATCTCCTTTTGGGTTTTTATCTGAATCTTCATAACGAGAATCTAAGGGCATATTTACATAATGCCAGGTATAAAATTTATCGTATTTTTTATCAGATTTAATTTCATCTCCATAGGTAGAAACAAAAGCTAAACTCTTTCCTTTTAATAACTTATCAATTTTATTTTTTGCTCGTTTTGTTAAATGATTTTCAGCAATTTCACCTGTTGCTCTATGTCCGGTTGGCCCCCAAATAGGCGTTGTTGCAAATATTATTGATGAGACTAGTAATCCGATAAGGCTAGCTATAAATTTAAATTTCATTTGTTTTTGAATTTTTTGCTAAGTTATAAAATAAGTTTAAAAAGAATGAAGAGACGCTCAAGGCAATTGAAAAATGGGCTGCTGATGAGTTTCGATCTACTAATGGACAATTAGAATGGATGTTGAACCAAAGCTTGAAACAAGCAAAACGACAATCTAAAAATAAGACTAAAGGTGAAAAAAATTAAGAAAATTTTAACATATAAATAATCTACATTTGACACAAGTCAATTAGTGGAATGAAAAAATACAGAACCTTTCTTTATCTTATCTTATTATTTTCTTTTTTTAAATTAATTGCACAGCAAAAACAATTTACTGTAAAATATATAAACTCTCCAATTACAATCGATGCAAAACTTGATGAAACTGTTTGGAGTTTATCTGATAGTGCTGATAATTTCTGGCAATATTTTCCTTCAGATTCTATTCAGGCTAAACAGCAATCAGATATTAAAATGCTGTTTGATGATAAGAATTTGTATGTAGGTATTAAAGTAAATGCTTCTGGTCAAGATTATATAATTCCATCCTTAAGGCGTGATTTTAGAGCTCGTGGGAATGATAATATTAGCTTGATTTTCGATACCTTTAATGACGGTACCAATGCATTTTTCTTTGGTACAAATCCTTATGGCGTTTTACGAGAAGCATTAATTTCTGGTGGAGGTATGAATCCCAGAAGAGACTTTGATACCTCTTGGGATACAAAATGGATTGGTGAATCAAAAATTTATGATGGTTATTATATTGCTGAATGGCAGATTCCGCTTTCAGCATTTAAATATAGAGAAGGCGAAACTAAATGGAGATTTAATAGCTACAGGTTTGATACTCAAGATAATGAGTCTAGTACTTGGATAAATATTCCTCAAAATCAATTTATTTTTAGTCTGGCCTATTTGGGTGATATGGTCTTTGAAAAACCCTTGGGTAAATCAAAATCACCTATTTCAATTATTCCTTTTATTAGTACAGGAATACTAAAAGACTTTACTGAAGACACAAAAGATACACCTTTTAGTATTGGTGGTGATGCTAAAATGACTATAGGTAATAGTATGAATCTTGACCTTACTATAAATCCTGATTTTTCACAAGTAGAAGTAGATCAACAAATAACTAATTTAACTCGGTTTAGTATAGCATTACCAGAGAGAAGGCAGTTTTTTGTTGAAAATAGTGATCTGTTTGCAAATTTTGGCAGTAATAGAGATGCCAGACCTTTCTTTTCAAGACGAATTGGTATAGCGAATGATTTAGATGGAAATAATATTGAAAACTCTATTATTGGAGGTATCAGATTAAGTGGTAAATTAACTAATAATCTACGTTTAGGAATTCTCAATATGCAGACTGATGATGATATTACCAATGAAATTGCTGCTACAAATAATTCAGTAATTGCCATTCAACAAAAATTATTTAGTCGTTCAAATTTGAGTTTTGTCTTTGTAAATAAACAAGTAACTAAAAAGTATGATTTTTTAGAAGATGAAAATCAGTACAATCGTGTAATAGGATTAGACTATAATTTAGCATCTAAAGATAATACTTGGAATGGTAAATATTATTTTCACAAATCATTTTCCCCAACAGTTAAAAACAATGATATTTCTACCGGTATCTCAACAGATTATAATAGTAGAAAATATAGAATTCGGTTAAGCGGCTTGTATATTGGTGATAATTTTAGATCAGATCTAGGTTTTATAAGACGTACAGATATTTTTAAGATCAATCCTCAATTTGAACGTCTATTTTGGCCAAAAAAAGGAACTTTTAATCAACATAGTTTTACTGTGATACCTATTGTTATTTGGAGACCTGAATTAGATTTTAAAACATCTGATTATACCATTATTAGTAGATGGCAAAGTAGATTAAATAATCAAACACAGTTTAATGCCACGATGTTTAACCGTTTTATTTTCTTATTTAATGAGTTTGATCCAACGCGTTCAGGTGGCGTTCCACTTCCTACAAATACGGGTTATCATTTTACAAGTTATGAATTAGAATATCAATCAGATCTTAGAAAAAAATTCTCATACACAGTAGAAACATCCATCGGTAAATTTTATAATGGTGATAAATTTTCTTTTGAAGGTCAGTTTCGTTGGCGATTACAACCATATTTTTTGGCATCTGCTCAAGTAAATTATGATAAAATAAATTTGCCTAATCCATATTCAGATGCCTCTATTTGGCTCATAGGCCCTAAGGTAGATGTAACTTTTACTAAAAAACTATTTTGGTCAACATTCGTACAATATAGTAATCAAAGAGAAAATTTTGGCATTAATACTAGACTTCAATGGCGTTTCAAGCCTTTATCAGATTTATTTATTGTGTATAATGATAACTATAACACAAATGATTTTTCTCCTAGAACAAGAGCATTACTCGTTAAATTTACCTATTGGTTGAACATATAAGTTTTTTTTATTAAAGCATAAACTACTACTGTAATTAGTCGTCTTCGCGAGGAGTGAAGTATGAACGACGTGGTAATCTCTTTATTTTTATAAACCATTTTAAATAAAAATTCAACGAGTGGGTAGTGAATTGATTTTTTATTTAATAAAGTTGGTATGGATATATATGGAGAGATTGCCACGGTCATGCTTCCTTCGCAAAGACACATATTGGCAAGGTAACTTATCATTTTGAAGCAATTTATTAACTGAATAATAAGTCTATTGCATATTCTCAGTTA
>CAZHYX010000082.1:0-10830 GCA_964536675.1 uncultured Flavobacteriaceae bacterium | reverse complement strand
TTCAATTTCAATTTCTAACTGCATAATATTCCTATCTAATACATCTAATTCTTCCGGTTTTGAATTGATTTCCATACGTATTTTTGCAGCAGCTTCATCCATTAGGTCAATGGCTTTATCTGGTAAAAAACGATCAGAAATATAACGTTGAGACAATTCAACAGCAGCAATAATAGCACTATCTTTTATTTGAACCTTATGGTGTGTTTCGTATTTTTCCTTTATCCCGCGAAGGATAGAAATTGCACTTTCAGTATCAGGTTCTTCAACCATAACTTTTTGAAAACGACGTTCCAACGCTTTATCTTTTTCAAAATATTTTTGATACTCATCTAGAGTAGTAGCTCCAATCGCACGTAATTCACCACGAGCCAATGCCGGTTTTAAGATATTTGCAGCATCCATAGCTCCTTGTCCGCCACCAGCGCCCACCAAAGTATGTATCTCATCAATAAATAAGATGATATCTCCTTCAGCTGAAGTTACTTCTTTAATAACCGATTTTAGACGTTCCTCAAACTCTCCTTTGTATTTTGCACCTGCAATCAAGGCTCCCATATCCAACGAATAAATTACCTTGTCTTGTAAGTTTTCAGGCACATCACCTTTAACGATACGATTAGCTAAACCTTCCGCAATGGCGGTTTTACCAGTACCCGGTTCTCCGATAAGGATAGGATTATTTTTCGTTCTACGCGACAGAATTTGTAGAATTCTACGAATTTCATCATTACGACCAATAACAGGGTCTAATTTTCCATCATTAGCTAACTGATTTAAATTTTTGGCGTATTTATTAAGCGAATTGTAAGTGTCTTCAGCGGTCTGAGAGGTAACTTTACTTCCTTTACGGAGTTCATCAATAGCTGTTTTTAAGTCTTTTTCATTGACACCATTATCTTTTAATAATTGTGTTGCAGCTCCCTTAGATTTTAATATCGCCAATACTAAATGTTCAATAGAAACATACTCATCCTTCATTTTTTTGGCAATATTAGCAGCATCAGTCAACATGGTACTTGCTGTAGGCGATAACATAAGGTCACCACCGGTAACTTTAGGAAAACTTTGTAGTATTTTTTCAAGTGCTTGTTTGAAAATATCAATATTGACACTTAGTTTATTTAATATAAACGGTGTAACATTTTCGTCAACTTCAAAAACACCTTTTAAGATATGTGCATTTTCAATCTGTTGATGTTCTAAGCCTTGTGCAATTTGTTGTGCTTGTTGCACGACTTCTTGTGATTTTATAGTGAAATTATTAAAATTCATAGTTGTTTTTTCTTTATTTAATAATACTCAAAATGTGTTCCATCATAAGAATGTTATGTGCTGTACGTCAAAATGGCTTATTTATTACTATTTTAGCGACAATTTGACACTGTGAGATGAATTATCATGTAGAATGAAATAAAAAATTTGTTTAAATTTGTAAAAATTAGATTATGAATTTTCTAAAAAACCTATTGTCAAGTAAGATTACTGGTGACGAATCAGCTATTGATTGGATTCAATTGATTGATGCCTCTCAATTAGATAAAATTGTTAAAAGTTCTAATACTCAAACACAAGCTATTTTTAAACACAGTACACGCTGTGGTATAAGTAGAAATGTACTTAGAAAGTTTGAAAAACAATTTGACAGTTTTAATCAAATAGAATTATACTTTTTAGATTTATTAAGTCATAGGGAGCTTTCAAATATGATAGCACATCATTTTAATGTGACGCATCAATCACCACAGTTATTGGTTATTAAAAATGGGGTAGTGCTGGCTCACGATTCCCATTATGGAATTTTAAAAGTAGATATTTCTAAATAGTAAATTCTATTTATCAACGATAATTTTTATCTGAATTTGAGTATGTTTTTTAGGTGCTGTGATGGCGTTTAAAACATTAAAAGATAGGCTTATACTGTCTTTTTGCTCATGGGTTTTTACTAGAATTTTAGTTTTATGTTGTGCCGCAATAGTTACAATACCAGCATTGTTATGAAATAAATAGTCACTAGTATTTTCCAACATATATTCAGCATCAGAATTATTTTGTATGGTTACTTCTAAAATAGATAAAGGTTTTTTATGTTGTGACCATCCTGCTTTTAGATATTTTGCTTTTTTTACTATCAACGATGCATTGATTAACGGTTCTAAAAATTCTTGTTTTCCTATAAGGGTATTGTTAAACCAAATAGCAGTTTTTCCTTCAAATAAGGCTGTTTTTATTGCTTCTTCAGACTTCTCTTTTGCAAAAATTAATGTGATAGGTCTATGTCCTCCTTTATGTACGTCGTAATCCCAATCAATTAATCCGTGAACATCTGATGCACCAATAAAAGTAAGGTTATTTGCTAAAGCTATTTCCAGAGCTTCAGTAGAATAAACATGTTCATTGACAATCTCAATTCCGTTAATCAACTTTTCCTTAATTAGCTGTTTGTGCATATCAGTCAGCTTCGCCACACCATCATGCGCTTGACCTTTCCAATGTGGATGATTCCAAAATATAAATGCACCTTGTTTTTTTGCTTCTCTAAATACATCAATAGCTTTATCTTTTAATAATAAATTGGCATCTTTAATAAAGATAGCATTACTATGGCCCGGAGGCATATCTCTTGTAATTTCAGAGCCATTTACAATAATTAGTGTAGTATCTTTCATACTATTTTTTGTCTCTAGTGCAATTTGATAAGCCCTATTTCTATCAGGATGGGGAATGTCTTTTTTATGTGGTTGATATTCTAAATGCTCTGTAATTGATATGGCATCTAATCCATCTTTAATAGCTTCTTCAACTCTAATGGAAGGATATACTTTTCCGTCTGAAAAAATTGCATGTTGATGAAAATCACATTTTAATGTTCTATAACCAGGAACATCCGGAAAGATAATCTTCCTGTTATGATGATGTTGAGCGAGTACAGAAAATGAAATACCAATGCTTAATAATAAAAAAGAGAAAATCTTGAAAGTATTACTCATAATTATATTTTATAATAATAGCTTGATTATTAATACTAAAACTGCTGTTGACTTAACATTGCAGTTACTTTTTGCTTAAAATTACTTATCGTATATTTTATAAATTCGTGATCTTTAGGGTATGGTAACTCTTTAGCTTGAAGTGCCTTGTGATATTTTTGTTCTATGGCACGTTGATCACCTCTATATTTTGCATACGTATTTTGAAACTTTGCCTCTCCAAATTCCGGATTTGTAGATACAGTAGTTTTCTTTTTTAAATCTTTTATGACAATTGTGCCATCTAATTTTGAGGACTTATTTTGTTGATATAGTGCTACTTCAGCTTTTACAATTATGTATTTGGCAACTTTAATATCATTGCCTTTATCGTCTTTCATTACATTACCATTTGCGTCTAATTGATATTTCCATCCGTCTTGTACCTTTGCTTCTTGAGGTATTGTCTGCTGATCAGTCTTCTCAGAAACAAAACTAAGTTTATCAAAAATGACATCTACTTGATAATCATAATTTATTTTTCTATCCTTTTTATCGTGATAAATAACCCATTGGTTACTAAAGTTAGCAGAATTGATACTTGCAAAGTCTTTTATACTGTCTTTTGAAATATCCTTCACATTATTTTTTAATGTTACATAAACAAAACTACTTCCTTTATTTTTAGCTTTTTCTAGTAGTTCATCTAAATTAGTTTTGTAATCAGGGTTTATATAAATTAAATCTTCTAAATATTTATATGCTTTTCTTGCAGCTAAATTATCTCCCTTTAAATTTTCAATAGCATTATTATACAAGGAAGTTGAATAGTTATTCTTTGCTGTTTTGATTTTATCGGTATAATCATCAAATTTGAAGGTTATTTCATTTCCTTCATAATATAAAGGTTGTAATGCTCTAACTTCATCTTGTCTAATATCAAGATTTAGATATTTACCATATATATTTTTGAGACTTTCTGGTGTACCTTCTTTTTGTAAAGTTTTAATTTGTTTTTTATCAGTATCAGCAGCTTTTGTATAAGCTTCTTTTAATAAAGGAACATGTTTTTGATTTGATTTTTTGGTTTTGTCTTTATTAAGCTTAGCAACTGAATTATTAAAGGCTTCAATATAGTTACCTGTTTGTAAATGGCTAGTTGTTTTTTGTGTGCCTCCACAAGAAAGGAGTGTGATGACTAAAATGCTGAGTAATAAGTTCTTCATAGTATGATTTGATTGATGGTTATTATACCAATTTAAACCCTAAATATCGCATAAAAATCATTTATTTTCCAATTTCTCCACGTTAAAAAATAAAACTATAACTAAGGCTATACTTTGATTTTTTGCTTTGATAGATCAAAAAATAATTTAATTTTTTGATACAACATTTAGAATTCAAATTGGTATTACAAAGTTACTGTTTTAATTCAATAATTGTCTCTTTTAAGAATGATGTCATCATATTAAAATATTTTTAACCCTTCCGCTTACGCTAAAGCGCAACCACCTTCTCTTACTGGGGAAGGAATTTGATTCTAACTATCAAGATAATTTGTACTCAAAAATTCCCTTCTCTTTTTTCAAGGAGAGGTGAATTTCATTCCATGAATAATTATTGTATTTAATTGAATAAATCATATTGGAATGAAATTCGGGGTGGTAGATGATTATTTTTTGAAGGAATAATACTTACTCTAAAGCAGGTAACACTTTACCAATACAATCTCCAAAACCTATACGCACATTATCGTTTTCACAGAAACCACGCATAATAATAGTATCGTTATCATTTATAAATTTACGTTCAGTACCATCTTTAAGTTTAATTGGGTTTTGTCCTCGCCAAGTTAATTCTAACATAGAACCATAACTATCAGGTGTTGGGCCAGAAATGGTTCCAGAACCCATCATATCACCGGCTCGTACGTTACAGCCATTTACGGTATGATGCGTAAGTTGCTGTACCATAGTCCAATACATATATTTAAAATTAGAATTACTTACCAAGTTTTCTTCACCATTTTCTGGTTGTATAAAAGCTTGTAAATGTATATCGTAACTTTTTTTACCGCTTTGTTTTAAGTAGGGTAAAGGTTTAGGGTCTTGTTTTGGGCTCTCAACTTTAAAAGGCTTTAGTGCATCTAAAGTAACTATCCATGGAGAAATTGTAGAAGCAAAGCTTTTTCCTAAAAACGGACCTAAAGGAACATACTCCCACCCTTGAATATCTCTTGCACTCCAGTCATTGAATAATACCAATCCGAATATATAATTTTTAGCATCACTTATATCAATTGACTGTCCTAATTTATTGACATCAGTTGTAATGAATGCCATTTCCAATTCAAAATCTAATAATTTTGAAGGACCAAAAATGGGTGTATCAAGATTAGCAGGTTTTGTTTGCCCTTTTGGTCTTGTTATAGGTGTTCCTGAAGGTATAATTGAAGAACTTCTACCGTGATATCCTATAGGAATATGTACCCAGTTAGGTAATAATGCATTTTCAGGATCTCTAAAAAGACTTCCCACATTAGTTGCGTGTTCTTTACTGGCATAAAAATCGGTATAATCGCCAACATCTACAGGTAATTTCATTTCAATTTCATCCATAGAAAAGATAATTCTATCTCTATTTGCATCATTATTCCTCAAGGAAGCATTATTTTTATCAAAAATATCTGCTATCTTATTTCTTACCAACCGCCATGTTTTACGTCCGTCAGCAATAAAATCATTTAAAGTGTCTTGTAAAAAAATATCGTCCGTTAAGGGAATATCATTAAAATATCCTAATTGGTGTAAAGCCCCTAAATCTATTGCATAATCACCAATTCTTGTACCAATAGTAATAATATCGTCACGCGTTAAAAAGACACCAAAAGGAATATTTTGTATGGGAAAATCTGAGTTTTTATCAACTTTTAACCATGTTTTTCGGTTAGGATCGTTTGCTGTAATTTTCATATCTATATTGTTGAATTATTTTTTATTCAAATATAGAAGTTTCTATGCATTTGCAAAATGAAATGAATATGATTTTTTTAAAAATTTATAAATTTTAAACACATGAATTTACTACTTTTGACTTAAATTTAATAAAACCTTAAAGTTAACTTAACAATGCAACGTGATCAACAAATTTTTGACCTTATTCAAGATGAAAAAGAGAGACAAATAAATGGACTTGAATTAATAGCTTCTGAAAACTTTGTAAGTGAACAAGTAATGGAGGCTGCAGGTTCAGTTTTGACTAACAAATATGCCGAAGGATATCCTAATAAACGTTATTATGGAGGCTGCGAAGTTGTTGATATTGTTGAGCAGTTAGCCATTGATCGTGCGAAAGCCTTATTTGGAGCGGAATATGTTAATGTACAACCACATTCTGGTTCTCAAGCTAATTCAGCAGTATTTTTTGCTTTGTTAAAACCAGGCGATAAAATTTTAGGTTTTGATCTATCTCATGGTGGTCATCTTACACATGGTTCTCCTGTAAATTTTTCTGGCACTTTATATAAAACATCTTTTTATGGTGTTGAAAAGGAGACTGGCGTTTTGAATTATGATAAAATACAAGAAACTGCCAAAAAAGAAAAACCGCAAGTTATTATTGCAGGAGCATCTGCTTATTCAAGGGATATTGATTTTAAAAAATTTAGAAAAATTGCCGATAGTGTAGGGGCATTGCTTGTTGCAGACATTTCGCATCCGGCAGGATTGATTGCTAAAGGTATTTTAAATGATCCGATGCCGCATTGCCATGTTGTTACAACTACAACTCATAAAACATTACGAGGTCCTCGTGGTGGAATGATAATGATGGGTAAAGATTTTGAAAATCCTTGGGGAATTACATTGAAAAGTGGTAAACCAAAAATGATGTCCTCATTTTTAAACAGTGCTGTTTTTCCCGGTAATCAAGGTGGACCATTAGAACATATTATTGCTGCGAAAGCTATTGCTTTTAGTGAGGCTTTAACGGATGAATTTCTATACTATCAATTACAAATAAAAAAGAACGCCGCAGCTATGGCTAAAGCATTTGTTACAAGAGAATATCATATTATTTCAGGAGGTACAGACAATCATATGATGTTGATTGACTTACGAAATAAAAATATTACGGGAAAAGAAGCAGAAAATGCCTTGGTGAAAGCTGATATTACCGTTAATAAAAATATGGTGCCTTTTGATGATAAATCTCCTTTTGTAACTTCTGGTATTCGTGTAGGTACTGCTGCCATTACAACTCGTGGTTTAAAAGAAAATGATATGGAAACTATTGTTTCTTTTATAGATGAAGTAATTTCAAACTTTGAAAATGAGGCTGTACTAGAAACTGTAGCAGAAAAAGTTAATGATATGATGAGTAATAGACCACTTTTTAAAATGGTATAATATAGTACTCATTATTTCTGTAGTTTTTTTGTTAGATGTTTAAGATTATGAAATAAATTAATATTTTTACTATCCAAATTAAGAATGTATGAATAAATTTCTAATATTTCTTTTTTTAAGTATAACTAATTATAGTTTTGCGCAATTATCATTTCAAGACAATGCTACTGCTTTAGGTATTGATGTTTCATACGGTGAAAGCACTTTTGGTGGCGGAGTGTCATTTTGTGATTTTGATGGAGATGGTTGGGATGATATTACATATTCAACTACTAATGGAAAAGAAGTATATTTTTTTAAAAATAACAATGGCACATTTACTCAAATAGATTTAGGAATTAATAATTTTTATAGAGTCAAACAAGTAATTTGGATAGATTATGACAATGATGGTGACAAAGATTTTTTTGCAACAAGTATTTCAGGGTTTAATAAGTTTTATCGAAATGATGGAAATATGACTTTTACTGATGTTACATTTACTTGTGGCCTTTTTTCCGGAAATAAGCGTTCTTATGGCGCTTCTTTTGGTGATATTGATAATGATGGTGATTTAGATGTTTTTATTTCTAACCGAGATGATATTACAGAAAGTCAATACAGCTATTTATATAGAAATGATAATGGAACTTTTGTTGATATTACTGCTGTTGCTGGATTGAGTTTAGAAAGTCAGTTGTCATTCTGCTCAGTGTTTTTTGACTATAATAATGACGGTTATCAAGATATCTATATTGCTAACGATAAGTCATCAAATATTAATAGATTATATAAAAATAATGCAGATGGTACATTTACAGATGTATCCGTTTCTAGTGGTGCCGGAATTGCAATTGATGCTATGTCAACAACTATTGGAGATTATAATAATGATGGCTGGTTTGATATATATGTAACGAATAGCCCTAGTGGAAATTATCATTTAAGAAATAATGGTGATGGTACATTTACAAATATTGCAGATGTTGTTGGTACAGCATTTTATAGTGTTGGTTGGGGTGCAGTATTTTTAGATGCTGACAATGACGCTGATTTAGATATATATGTTAGTAGTTCTGAAATTGGTGCAGTTCCTGGACGGTTGACATCAGCTTTTTATGAAAATCAAGGTGATGATACTTTTTTAATTCCTTCTTCAATAGGTTTTGCTAGTGATGCACGTAAAAGCTATTGTAATGCTATAGGTGATTTCAATAATGATGGCTTTCCAGATATTATTGTAATGAATGATACTGAAAATAATTTTTTATGGAAAAATACCACAACCAATTCTAACAGCTGGTTAAAAGTGAAACTGCAAGGAACTACTAGCAACAGAGACGGGATTGGAAGTAAAATTGAAGTTTTAGCCGGAGGAAAGGTTCAATATAGATATACATTAAACGGTGAAGGTTATTTAAGCCAGAATTCTAATACAGAATTTTTTGGTTTAGCAGATGCTACAACTATAGAAACTGTAAAAATTACATGGTTAAGCGGCATTGAAGATGTATTAACCAATGTTGCAATTAATCAAACTATTACTATTGTAGAAGGAGAAAATGTTTTATCTGTTGAAACTATTAATTTAGATAATTTTGCTATTTATCCAAATCCGAGTAATAGTCTTTTTAACATAGAGTTAAACAATTTCAGTTCAAAAGAAACACTTTATGTATATGATATATTTGGAAGGAAAGTAAAAACAAAAAAACTGAATGAACAAAGAACAACAGTTAGTTTAAATGGTTTTTCTGAAGGTGTATATTTTTTTAAGATTATATCTAAAAACGGAATGAGTATAAAAAAGGTAATTTATAAAAAAAATTAATCCACTTCGTCATTTGCTCTATCAATAATGTTTTGAGGTAATGATTTTTTAGCTTTTGCTCCCAATTTCTTAATTTTTTCTACACTAGTAATTAAGTTACCACGACCTTCAACCAGTTTGTTCATTGCACCTTTATATTCAGACTTCGCTTCATCCATTTTTTTACCAACTTTAGTCAAATCAGACACAAAACCTTCAAATTTGTCATATAAAGCTCCAGCTTGTCGGGCAATTTCAACAGCATTATTACGCTGTTTTTCATTTTGCCACATGCTATCAATTGTCCGTAAAGTAGCAAGTAGAGTAGCAGGTGTAACAATAACTATATTCTTTTCAAATGCTTTGTTATATAATTGATTGTCAGTATTAATTGCTACTGCAAAGGCAGGTTCTACAGGAACAAACAATAGAACAAAATCTGGTGATTCTATTTCATAAATATCTTCATATTTCTTTTCACTTAGTTGTGTGACATGTCTGTTTAACGATGTAATATGCTCTTTTAAATATTGTTGTTTTTCGGTTTCATCATCACAATTTACATATTGTTCATAAGCAGTTAGTGAAACCTTAGAATCAACAATCATTTTTTTATTATCAGGTAAGTTAATTATTACATCTGGTCTTAATCTTGTTTTATTTTCATCATCAGTATTAAAACTTTTTTCCAATACATATTCTCTATCTTTCTCTAAACCAGATTTTTCTAAAACGCGTTCTAATATCAACTCACCCCAATTACCTTGTGTTTTACTATCGCCTTTTAATGCTTTGGTCAAATTGACAGCTTCTTTACTCATTTGCTCATTCAACTCTTTTAATCCAATAATTTGTTGACGTAAAGCTGCATGATAATCAATACTTTCTTTGTGAGTTTTATCAACTTTATCTTCAAAAAGTTTAATTTTTTCTTGTAGCGGATTCAATATTTGCTTGATATTCTCTTTATTCTGCTCCGTAAACTTTGTAGATTTTTCATCTAAAATCTTATTAGCTAAATTTTCAAACTCTTTGGTGAATTTTTCTTGGATATTTTCTAAATCACCTTTTTGAGTATTCAATTTTTCATTCAATCCTTTTATATCACCATCTTGTTGAATATTAACACGGATTATATCATCTTTTTCAGCATGCAGTTGTTTATATTCTAGTTGTAACTCACTAATTGTTTTTTCAGCATTGATTTTGGTTTCTGATAAAATGGCATTGCGTTCTTGCAGACTTGATTTTTCTTTTTCGGAGGATACTTTAGTTACCAACTTCCCAATAAAAAAACCTATTGATAAACCAATTATAAATATGATAAAAAAGATGAAGTACTGTTCCATTAATTAAAAGTTATAAGTTGATAACCCTCACTTTGATATTCAACCAATGCGGTTAAGGCTGATAATGCCATTTTTACGTCAGCTGATTTGTCATTTGGGTCAAAACCATAGGCCAAATATGATTGTCCGCAAACAAATAATTCTACATTTACTTCTTTTAAAGCATGAATTAATACACTGTTTGGGTTTTTAGAACCAAACTGTTTTTGATAAGCTACATCACTTAATACACTCTTTGTTGCAGTACCATGTATAACAACAATAATTTTCATATTTTTTTTAGGAACACCTTGTTGGGCATGCATATTTAAATAACG
>CAZHYX010000081.1:0-10832 GCA_964536675.1 uncultured Flavobacteriaceae bacterium | reverse complement strand
GGTTTCTCTTTTTATACCAACCTTTAATTTTATAAAGTCGTATAATTGAATTGAGTTAATTTTTGTAAGATTAAACAATTTCAATTCGATATTAAGACGTTAAATTGATATTATAACTAATAATATCAAGATGTTTTGTACATTAGTAAATGTTTTTACACCAACATCCTTATCAACCATTTATACCTAAAAACACTACCAAATTAATTGTAGGTACGCTACCTCCTCCTCGATTTTCGCAAAGTAAACTTTTAGAACGTGATGTTAATTTTTGCTATGGAAGCAGAGATGGACAATTATGGCCTATTCTTGATTATATTTTTAAGTTAGACTTAAAATTTGAAACCTCAGATGTTGCTATTAAACAGCGTAAAGAGTTTTTAATAAATAACAAAATTGGTATTTGCGATATTGTTGAAAGTTGTAAACGTAAGAAAATTGATGCTTCTGATTTAGGGATGCAAGACGTTAAGCTTCGTGATCTAATTATTTATTTAAAACAATTTCCTAAAGTTAATACCTTATTATTTACCGGAGGAAACTCCAAAAACGGGCCGGAATATTTTTTTAGAAGACATATTAAAAGGTATAAATTAAAATTAGAAGTTGTATCGAACGAGGTTCCTCGAATACATCAATTTCATTTAGAAAATAGAATCATAAAAACTGTTTCATTAACAGCCCCTTCAGGTTCAGCTAATAGAGCTATTGGTAGTATGGCTATATATAAGGTATTAAAACAACAAAATCCTGATTTCAATACTTTTAATTTCAGGGTTTTGCAGTATAAAGAACATTTCACTTAAATTAAAGTAATTTTATACCTCGTTCTCTGTATTGATCAAGGACTGTTGAATTTGGATCAAGTTCTGTCACCAATGTATCCAACGCATTGATATCACAAATTTTATATCTATTTATAGTATTTAGTTTTTCAGAAATTGTAAGAGAAATTAATCGTTTTGAAGCATTTATCATTGCCTTTTTTAATTGTGCAATTTCCCAATCTATGGCTGTAATACCTTCATTCACGTCAAGCCAACCTGTTCCTAAAAAGCAAATATCAGCTTTAATTTCAGATAAAATATTGATAGTACTTCCACCAGTAGCTAACTGAGAACCTCTTGACAATTTTCCACCAATAAAAATCACCTTATCATTTTTCGAAATATTATTAAGCAATTCAATTGCCATAGGCAGGCTTGAAGTAAAAAAGGTAAGGTTTAATTTTTGAGGTAATAACTTAGCAAACTCTAAATTCGTAGAACCTCCACTTATAAGAACAACGTCTCCTTTATTTAACAAAGAAATCCCCTTTTGAGCAATAATAGTTTTACTGCCTAATTCATAAATTTCTCTATTGCGATCTGAATAGATATTAAAACCGTTTGAAACGGCTCCACCATGTACCTTTTTTAATTTTTTTAAATCGTCAAGCTCTTTTACATCTCTTCTAGCTGTATCCATAGAAACTTTTAGTATACCTGACAAATCTGTTAATAAAATCCTATTATGAATATGTACTTGGTTGAGAATAATTCGATGTCGTTGTTTTTTTTTCAAAAAAATAAGAAGGTTTTTAAATCTCTGTAATATTATAAAAATTGATATAGAAAAACAATTTTATATTTTATATGCAATAAATATAGGCAAATTCAATTAATTAACGCAATATTTTTCATAAAATAATTTGTTTGCAATATTTTTTTGCAATAAAATACCGCAAATTGAAATGTGTTTTGTATATTCGTTCCATACAAATTTAAATTCTAACTCAAATGAAAAAAAATTATTATCTATTTTCAACGCTTCTGATGGTACTTTTTGTTCAAAGTCTATTTGCACAATCAGTAACCATTTCAGGTACAGTTACGGAAAAAGGAAGTGATACCCCGCTACCTGGCGTAAGTGTAATTATTGAAGGAACTACCACAGGTAGTATTACTGATTTTGATGGAAAATATTCTATTGATACAGAAAATTATAAAGACAAAAATCTAATTTTTAGTTTTATTGGATTTAAAACTGTTTCCGTAAAACTAACAGGCGAAAGTCAAGTTATTGATATGGCATTAGAAGAAGACGCAACTGGCCTCGATGAGATTGTTGTTATTGGTTCTTCACTTACGCAATCAAGAAAAAAATTGGGTAATGCAATAACCACTGTTAAATCAGAAGCTATGTTAAAAGCCTCTCCTGTGAATATAATCACTTCTATACAAGGAAAAGTTCCTGGCGCACAAATCACGCAAAACTCTGGTGACCCGGCAGGGGGATTTTCTATTAGGTTAAGAGGCCCAAGCACAATTGCAGGTTCCTCAGAACCACTTTATGTAGTTGATGGGGTAATAACCAGTAACCTAACAACAAATGTGACAAATTTAAATGTCAGTTCAGGAGATTCTGCTCCAGGTCAATATAGAATGGTTGATATCAATCCTAATGATATTGAAAGTATTAATATACTAAACGGGTCAGCTGCAGCAGCAATATATGGATCTAGAGCATCAAATGGTGTTGTTATAATCACTACAAAAAAGGGTGGGAATATAGGAGATAAACCTGAATTCTATTTTAAAACAACTTTTAATACAAGTGAACTTAGAAAAAAATTAGATCTTAATTTAAGAGGTGAAGAATTTGAAACCATACCTAACAGTACGTTAACAGGTAGATTATGGCCTATTTTTGGCTTTAACCCTGCTGATAATTCGTTAACTCCTTTTAGATTTCTATCCTCTGATATATTTAATACTACAAGATTTGATTATCAAGATCAAATTTTCCAAACTGGCTATGGTACTGACAATTATTTCTCTATGCGAGGTGGTAATGATAAAGTAAACTATATGGCTTCTATAGGCTATTTAAGCAATGAAGGGATTATACGAAACACAAAATATAATAGATTGTCAGCAAGATTAAATTTTAGTCATAAAATAAACGATTGGATTTCTTATGATTTAGGCTTGTATTTTGCAAATAGCTCATCTGATGAAAAACCTGATGGTAATGTTTTTTGGAGTCCAATTAACTCTTTAAATATTACTAATAATAATTTTGACATTACTCGCAGAGATGCAAATGGAAACTTATTAGCAGTAGAACGCACCAGAGTAAATCCGCTTACTATTATAGAAGAATTTGATATTACTCAAGACGTAAATCATTTTATACCAAATCTACACCTTAAAATTAAACCGACGGATAAATTAACTATTGATCAAATAATAGGTGTTGATACTTATAGGCAAGAAGGTAATATTTTTATTCCAATCTATCCGTATGCCAATGTGAATCCTGCCTATTTTAATGATGGCTATTTAGGTAATGCCACAGCAGATATTTTTAACTGGAATTACGATATTAATGTAAGTTATGATACTGATTTGACCGAAAATATTAACTCTAAAACTACTATTGGATATAGTTTTCAATCAAGTGAATTAGAGTTTAGAGGGGCTCAAGGAAGAGGTTTGGATACTTCAAATAACCCTTCCATACCATTACAATTTAACCCAATAGATACTAAATTAGAAATTTTTGGTTTTTTCTTACAAGAAACACTGTCATATAAAGATGAGTTCTTTTTAACCTTAGCTGGGCGTGTGGATGGTGCAACCAATTTTGATCCTGACAATAGATCTAATTTTTACCCAAAAGTATCAGGATCTTATGTGCTTTCTAATACAGATTACTGGAAAGATAATGGTTTTATTAATTCTGCCAGAATAAGAGCATCTTATGGTGAAGCTGGTAACCTCACAGCAATATCACCATTTGAAAGATTTGGGAGCTTTTCAACAAGTGATTTCTTAGGTAATGTTACTCTTCAACAGAATAACAGATTAGGAAACGAAGATTTGGCTCCTGAAAGGACAAAAGAATTTGAAATAGGTTCTGATTTATCATTCTTTAATAATAGAGCATCATTATTGTTTACATATTATAAACAAAATATTGAAGATTTGATAGTTAGCCGTGTTCTAGCTCCTTCAATAGGAGGGTCTTCAAGAACAGAAAATGTAGGCACTATGGAGAATAAAGGTATTGAAATCTATGCTAGAATAACACCTATTAAAAGTGATAATTTAGTTTGGAATTTGAATTTGAATTATAGCCGTAACAGAAATAAGGTATTAAAAACCATTGGTGGCGATATTACTATTGCAAATTCTGCCGGAGCTCCTCCAATTGTTAAAGAAGGTGAGCCTTTAGGTGTCTTTTTTGGTACTTATTTTGCTAGAGATGATAGTGGTGAACTTATTTTAACCGGCCCTTCAACCAATGGAGTTGCAGAAGGCGTACCACAAGTAGAAAGAGGTAATTTAACAACAGGTGCAACAATGAGAGATGCAAACGGTCAACCAACAGGAGATGTTTTAAGAAGAGTTATTGGAGACCCAAACCCTGATTATATTTTAGGAATTGGGACAGATGTAACCTATAAGAATTTTTCATTCTCTATGCTTTGGGAAGCTGTTCAAGGCTTTGATATTTTTGATGCTGATAAAAGAACTAGACAAGGTGTTGGACTTGGTAGAATTGCCGAGCAAGAACTTACCGGTGAATTACCAAGAGGTTGGATTGCAGGTATTTATCCAATTCAAGAATTTAGAATGGAAGATGGTTCTTTTGTAAAACTTAGAGAAGTATCTCTCAGTTATAATTTTCCAACACTATTTAACAAAAGCGTAAGTGATTTTAGAATATCATTGATAGGAAGGAACTTAATATCAATTGATAATTTCTTTAGCTATGATCCTGAAACAAATGCCGGTGGCCAATCAAATCTATTAAGAGCGGTGAATTTCGGAAATGTTCCTATACCAAAAACATTTGCAATATCATTAAGCGCTAACTTTTAAAATAACAATTATGAAAAATATACTAAAAATAATTTCACTGACCTTGTTGATGATATATACATCTTCTTGTGATAAGGTAATATTGGATCCTAATTCAATATTAGAACCAGAAGTTACTGGTAGTACTGAGAATTTAGTAAAACTAGTCAATGGTATCCAACAAAGATGGAGTACAGATAGAGCCGGAATAATTTATAATTTAACCCATATATCAGGATTAAACACCAAAGAACTACGGCTATTAAACCCAGGTAATTTAGACGAAATATTATTGGGAGGTAATGATGTAAATGGCGGTAATGGAATTCTAAATAATATTTGGACCAATGCAATGCTTTGTAAAAAGGAAGCAACAACAGTAATCAATGCAGCTGATGGAGCTACATCTGATGTTTCTGCTGCTAACTCTTTAAAAGCCTATGCTTTATTCTATAGAGCGATGGCACATGGTACTTTAATTCAATTCTTTGAAAGTATACCTTTAGAAATTATTGATAACGCTCCATTTGTAGATCGTGCAGGAGTTTTACAAAATGCCATAGCTGATTTACAAACGGCACAAGGATATATAAGTTCTGGATTGTCATCTCAAATAACCTCTGGTGTATTTAGTTCTGTCGACTTAGAAAACTCTGTAAATGCTTTATTAGCTAGATTTAATTTAATGGCTGGGAATTATGACGCCTCTATTGTAGCTGCAAATACTGTTAATTTATCATCACAATCCACATGGGAATACGATGCAGCAGTTCCTAACCCTTTAGCTTTTTGGTTCGGTTCACAAAATGTCACACAAGCAAGAGGTTTAAATTTTGGACTTCCGGTAGGTTTATTACCAGATGTAAATGATCAAAGAGTACCTTTTTATGTACATGAACCAGTACTCTTAGATTTTCAGCTTATAGGATTCTGGGCTGATAATTTAGATGAAATTCCCGTATATCTACCAGGCGAAATGCTCTTAATAAAAGCGGAAGCTTACGCAAGAAACAATGACCTTGTCAATGCAGTAATGCAATTAAATATTGTTTTAACGAAAACAGCTGCTAGTGATGTATATGGATTAGGCGCAAACCTTCCTGCATATTCAGGAGCACAAACACTTGATGCTATTTTAGATGAAATCTATAGAAATAGACGTATTGAACTTTATTTAACTGGTTTATCTTTAGAAGACACTAGAAGGTTTGGAAGACCTGGAGCTACAGAAGCAAATGCCGAGAGGAATAGAAATTTTTATCCATATCCAAATGCTGAGAGAGATAATAACACAAGCACTCCGGCGAACCCGTCTACATAAGGCGTATTCATTATTAATAACTAACTATTTGAGTTAATTGGTGTGTATTTAGAGCAACAAATTTGTTGCTCTAAATACAACACTCAATACCTATAACTATGTTTTTCTGTTACTTTTTACGAAATCATTATTAAGAAACAAATGAAAGTTAAAACAGGTTTAGATATATTAATTAAAGATAAAACTCTTCAAACCAAATTTAAGGGCAATGTGGCATTATTATGTCATAACGCCTCTATTGATTCAACTTATACTCATGCTGCTTTAAAATTTAAAGAAATATTTGGCAAACAGTTTATAAAACTATTTGGACCTCAACATGGTTTTAGCACAGATGTTCAAGATAATATGGTTGAAACTAATCATTCTATTCATCCTTATTTTAACATTCCTGTATATTCATTGTATTCAGAAACACGTACTCCTACAGATGAAATGTTAGAAGGTATTGATTATTTTTTTATTGATTTACAAGATATAGGATGCAGAATGTATACTTACATTTATACACTTACTCTTTTGCTTGAAAAATGTATTGATAAAGACATTCAGGTTGTTGTACTTGATCGTCCAAATCCTATTAATGGAATTGATATTGAAGGAAATATTCTAGAACCTGAATTTGAATCATTCATTGGCAGGCATCCAATACCAGTACGGCATGGAATGACAATTGGAGAAGTTGCTTTAATGCATCAAAAATTGTGGGCTAAAGAAAAAGTAAATCTTGAAGTCATTAAAATGCACAATTGGAGTCGTGAAATGTTTTTTGAAGACACCAAGCTACCATGGCTTTTACCGTCACCAAATCTTGCAAGAGCAGAAAGTACCTATACTTTTCCTGCCACAGTACTATTTGAAGGGACTCTTTTAAGTGAAGGGCGTGGTACTTCACAACCGCTGGAAATTGTAGGACATCCTAAAATTGAACCCTTTTCATTTTATGAAAAGCACTTAGCCAATAGTATAAAAAAATCTAAATTAGAAGGATTTGTATTGAGGCCCATAACATTTCTCCCAACCTTTCAAAAACATGCTAATAAGTTATGTGGCGGATTTCAAATTCATATAACTGATAAAAAAACTTTTAAACCTTGGCGTGTTGGTCAATTTATTATGCGCGAATTATACCATCATTTAGGAGATAACTTTGAATGGAAAAAACCGCCTTATGAATATAATTATACACACAAACCTATTGATATTATTAACGGTACTAACCGATTAAGACATTGGGTAGAGAATAATGAACCAATAGAGATGCTTGATTCTTTTGAGAGTTTAGAAGATTATAAGCAGCAATTAAATGAAATAAAAATGTATTAAACATTTATGGCTTTAATACTATAAAAACAGCATTATTTTGAATACAATATTAGTTTTTTCAGTAATAGCTATTTACTTTGCCTTATTAATGGCTATATCTTACTTTACTTCTAAGAACAGAAGTGATGAGTCTTTTTTTACTGGAGATAGACAATCACCATGGTTTTTAGTTGCTTTTGGTATGGTTGGTGCCGCACTTTCGGGTGTCACTTTTGTTTCTGTACCGGGAATGGTAGGGAATAACAGTTTCTACTTTTTTCAATTTATTCTAGGTAACATTGTAGGCTATTTATTTATTACGTTTGTTCTAATACCACTGTATTATAAATTAAGATTGGTATCAATTTATGAATATTTAAATGAAAGGTTTGGCGGAAAAACATACAAAACAGGATCCTTATTTTTTCTTGTTTCACAATCTTTTGGCGCCGCATTACGACTATTATTAGCTTCCAAAATTTTACAATTTGCTTTCTTTGATAAACTTCATATTCCCTTTCCTGCAACTGTTATTATTATTTTATTATTAATTTGGCTATATACCAATAAATCAGGTATTAAAACAATTGTTTGGACAGATACAATGCAGACATTCTTTTTAATACTTGGTGCCGTTGTTACCATTTATGCAATTACATCTTCTTTAAACTTATCACTTACAGGTTCTGTTAATGAAGTCGTAAATCACAAGTATTTTAAAATTTTTAATTGGGATAATAAGTCAGGTAATAACTTTTACAAACAATTTATTGCAGGAATTTTAATTACCATAGCAATGATAGGTTTAGACCAAAATATGATGCAAAAAACGCTAACCTGTAAAAACCAATGGGATGCACAGAAAAATTCATTGGTTTATAGTTTTATATTAGCAATAACACAATTTTTATTTTTAGGATTAGGAATATTATTATACATATATGCCGAAAAACATAATATTACATTACCTCTTGGTGACAATAGAGAGTTTATAGATACCGATACCTTATTCCCAAATTTAGCTTTGAACCATCTTGGTCTGTTTGCAGGTGTTAGTTTCTTATTGGGGATAATTGCAGCATCATTTTCTAGCGTTGATTCGGCTTTAACAGCATTAACAACATCTTTTACCTATGATTTTTTAGACATCTCTCAAAAATCAAGTGAGGAAAAGAAAAAATTAAAAAATAGAGTATTGTTTGGGTTTTCCCTTATTCTTTTTTTAATAATAATGCTGTTCTCTAATAGTAGAGGAGATGTTATTTCATTAATATTTAAAATAGCCGGCTATACCTATGGTCCTCTTTTGGGTCTTTATTTACTGGGAATGTTTACTAAACTCCAAATAAAGGACAGATGGGTTCCAATAGTTTGTATTATTGCTCCAATAGCTACCTATTTGCTGAGCATCTATTTTAAAAACAAATATAATTTTGATTTCGGATTTATGAATATTGCTGTGAATGCGGTATTAACCATTATCGGATTATTATTAATAAAAAGAACTAAATAAAATGGATAAATCAAAGCTAACCACTGAACAATCATCTAAATATAACGATTTAGAAAAAATGGATACTTTAAAATTGCTTACTAATATTAATAGAGAAGATAAATCTGTCCCTATTGCTATCGAAAAAGCAATACCGAGTATTCATAAACTAATTGATACTATCGTTTCAAAAATGAAGAAAGGTGGAAGACTATTTTATATTGGAGCCGGCACTAGTGGTAGATTAGGTGTTTTAGACGCTTCTGAGTGCCCGCCAACTTTTGGTGTTTCTGATGATTGGGTTATAGGTTTAATTGCAGGCGGTGATGGCGCACTCAGAAAAGCAGTTGAAAACGCTGAAGATGATACAAATTTGGCTTGGATCGATTTACAAAAATTCAACATTAATAAAAAAGATGTTCTCATAGGTATTGCTGCATCAGGAACTACTCCGTATGTTATTGGAGGTGTAAAAGCAGCAAAAAAAAACAATATTATTACCGGATGTATTACCTGTAATAAGAATTCGCCACTATCGTTAGAAGTTGACCATCCTATAGAATTAATTGTTGGCCCTGAATTCATTACCGGAAGCACAAGAATGAAAGCCGGAACCGCTCAAAAGTTAGTTTTGAATATGATTTCTACAGCTGTAATGATTAAACTCGGACGAGTATTGGGTAATAAAATGGTTGATATGCAATTATCTAATAAAAAATTAACAAACCGAGGTGTTAGAATGGTAATGGATGAACTTCAAATTGAAAAGAAATTAGCAAGTAAATTAGTATTAAAACATAAAAGTGTACGAGAAATTTTAAATGAGTACAAAACAAAATGACTAGTAAAATAAAAAATATAACCTACAGCCCTGCCGGCAAATTTGAAGAAACCAGATTTGAAAAGATTCACAATATAATTTTTGATAATTCAAATGACGCTTCTATTATAGTCGCAAATGAAATTGCAGACCTTATTCGTGAGAAAGTAATAGTAAATAAAAATTGTATCTTGGGATTGGCCACGGGATCTTCGCCTATAAAAGTATATGAAGAGCTGGTGAGAATGCACAAAGAGGAAGGTTTGAGCTTTGCAAATGTGATTACTTTTAATTTGGATGAATATTATCCTATGGATAAACAAAACATACAGAGTTATCATTATTTTATGCATGAGCACCTTTTTAATCATATTGATATTCCAGCTGAAAATGTTCACATCCCCGATGGTGCTGTTAGTAGTAAGGATGTATATCAATATTGTATAGATTATGAATTGAGAATTAAACAAGCCGGTGGACTAGACCTTCAATTACTAGGTATTGGCAGAACGGGTCATGTTGGCTTTAATGAACCAGGTTCGCATTTAAATTCTGGTACCAGAAGTATTACCCTAGACCATATTACAAGGGTTGATGCTGCTCCAGTTTTTTTAGGAATTGATAATGTACCAAGAAAAGCCATTACTATGGGTATTGGTACTATTAGAAAGGCTAAAAGAGTTATTTTATTGGCTTGGGGTATTAATAAAGCTAGTATCATAAAAGAAACCATTGAAGGTGAAATATCTTCTGATGTGCCTGCTACCTATTTACAAAATCACAATAACACTACTTTTATATTAGACAATGAAGCTGCTGCTGAATTAACTAGGGTAAAAACACCTTGGCTAGTATCTTCTTGTGTTTGGGATGATGTCTTAAAAAGAAAAGCCGTTGTTTGGTTGAGTGAGCTTCTTAATAAATCAATTCTTAAACTAACTGATAAAGATTATAATAATAATGGTATGTCAAGTTTACTTATTGAAGAAAGTACAGCTTATGATTTGAATATTAAAATGTTTAATCATTTACAACATACCATTACAG
>CAZHYX010000080.1:0-10856 GCA_964536675.1 uncultured Flavobacteriaceae bacterium | reverse complement strand
AAAACTCCCCTCCTTTTTTAAGGAGGGGTGGATTTTTGTGAGCAAAAATTCGGGGTGGTAAACCTTTTGAATCTTCATTAGGCAACCCAATTATACCAATTTAATTTTATAATGTCGTATAATTGAATTGAATTAATTTTTGCAAGATTAAGGCAAAATATTTTAGTATAGCCTTTGTTATAGTCAATTATTTTAACGAAAATATTGTGAAAATTAAACAATTTCAATGCGACATTATGATGTTAAATTGGTATTATACAGTTAATTATCTTCTTCAAATATAATATGTTGATAAGCACCAATATCTGGCAAAGTTGTTCTATTTATATTTAATATGTCAAAAGGTACTTGTAGCGCTCCATTAATATCAGCATTACTATTGGCTTCTGAATCTTCTCCAATAATATATTGGTTAGTGCTCAAGTCTTTAAATTGAGCTATACCATTTAAAATAATATTTTGATAGACAGTTGTATCTGTAAAGTCAAACAAAGGATTATTTAATAAATCAGTATTGGTTGTATTAAACTTTAGCATACTATTCTTGACATTATAATTAAATAATGATCCATCAACCTTATCTAGTACAAATTCTACATTTTGATTACCATCAATAATGCAATTGGTGAAGTTTGTTGCAAATAGGTCTCTTGTTTCAATTACTTCTGAACCATTATCCACAAAAGTGAAAAAGTTATTGATTAATACTGTTGGAAAATTTCTAAAACTACTATTCCAATAATTAGCAAAAGTACAGTGTGTAAAGTTATAAGTACCACCAATAATACATGCCAAAGATGATAATCCGTTATTACCAATCACTAAGTTCTCTCCTAAAATATTAGTTTCTCTTCCTAATATTCCATAGTTTGACGTATTGTAAATTTGAGTGTTTTTTATAGTCAATGTAGGGTTTGCATTGGTGGTAGCATCAACTAAAAGACCAAGGGTACTATTTTTAATAAGTGCATAGTTTATGTTATTATTCTTACTGCCTTCACGCAACCAAATAGTTGCCCATTGCCCTGGTGTGTCGTCAAACTCTGGTTCTAATCGGTCATCTTCAAACAGTACTTCATTTTCGAATTCACCATTGACTATAAGTGTAGCATCTTTTTCAACAATAAGTCCTGAATTATTATGAAAATATAGTGTTACCCCAGCATCTATAGTTAAAGTTGCATTCTCAGGAACACCTACAAAATCATAAATAAGATATGGCTTTTCGTTGGTAAATGTGGTGTTACCATCTAATAATGTACCTCGCACAGTTATTGGATTACCTTCTGCATCTAACCCTAAAACGATTTCCTCATATGTAAAACTATTATCAGGGTTTAATGTTCTATCGGGTCTTATTAAATGTACATCAAGTACTAAAGCTTCTAATTTGACATCCTGTTCATTGATATCCGAATCAAAAACTACTGAATCTCTATAAAAAAATTCTGTATCTGTAATTTGGTCAAAGTCTATTGTAGCTTCTACAAAAATAAAGATACTGTCTTTGGCTAGAATGTCAATATTTTCGAACGATTTACCAGGAATACCATCAACATTTAATCGGTAAAAAGAGTCTTCACCCCTACCTAATTTAATATTAGGTATTGTAATCGGATCATTACCTCTATTATACACTTTAAAACTTTGGGTACTAGAACTGATATTATCAAATACTCGATTCAACAAAACAGTATCTACAGAAAATTCAAGTTCACCTGTACTTTGTATTGTACCAAAATCTTTACGGCATGAACTCAAAAAAATGATTAGAAAAATTGCAATAAAAATATAAAATATTCGCATCTAACTAATTTGTATAGAACATAACTTTAAACAATTTTAATTATTGCAGCCAGTAAAATATTCTGAGTAATTTAACATGTTTTTTAATAAACACTTCAGTTTTTAATTCAGCCTTCTAACTGATCTTTTTCACTAAAAATATCTGCAAAACATTTTTACGTTTAATCTTGTTTTTTTAATAACTTAATTTCAAACACTTTATCCCAATCTTTCCCAGTTACAAAAAATCTGTCATTTTCGGCATCATAAGCAATCCCGTTCAATACATTGTCATCACCTTTCTGTCCGGCTTCGGTTTGTAAACCTTTTAAATTGGCAATTCCTTCAATAGCACCGGTTGTAGCATTTATAATTAAAATACTATTTTGTTGCCATTTATTGGCATAAATTTTACCATCAATATATTCTATTTCATTTAGATTATCAACTTTACGTTTATCAGTATAAGCTTCAATAAATGAATCTTCTATAAAAGTATCAGGGTTTAAAAACCAGATACGCTCGGTACCATCAGTCTTTAATAATTTATTTTCATTATGAGATAAACCCCAACCTTCTTTACTTTTATTGTACCTAAATTCTTTTATTTTTTCAAATGTTTCTAAATTAAATACGAAACCTTTTTTAGCTTGCCAGGTCAACATATAAATTTTATCATTAAAAATGGTCATTCCCTCTCCAAAATACTGCTTATCCAATTCAATTTTTTGTAATACTTTTCCAGTTTTTAACTCCACTTTACGTAAAGAAGATTCTCCTCTTTGCCCTGTACTTTCATATAAAAATCCATTGTGATATTCTAACCCTTGTGTAAAAGCATTTTTATCATGGGGAAACTCATTAATCACTTCATAGGTATAAATTTCTGGTGGCTTTACTCCATAAAAATGAATAGTATTTGTTAGTTTTTTTTGTTTATCCCCATAAAAAACAGTTGCAGAAATTGCTTGTTTACCTAATTTTTTATCAGAGATATCAATATCAGTATTTGATAAAAGGCGTTTGCCATTAAGATAATATCTTATAGAATCAATCGGATTATTATTCTGCTCACTGACCGAAACAGCTAACTTTTGATTGACTTTAATTGTTTTTGGTGAAGTTAGTTTGAGTTTATATGCATTACTACAAGACACTAAAAAACTTGCTATTAAAACAACAATGAGTGTTTTTTTCATTTTTTCATCAATTTTCTACTAAAATACTATTATTATCTATGAACTCTTTTAAAACTTTTCTTTCACCTGAAAATTTCATATTAAATCCTCTAATTTTACAATTTTATTAACTATAGCAATACTATACTTCGCAAAAACACCTTCATTAGAGAACAAAAGCTAAAATTTTCGGTTTAAAACAAAAAGTTTAAACGAGTTCTATTTGAATTTCCAAAAATAGTATTAAATTTGCACTCTCAAAATAGTCAGGTGTTAATTTTAACAATGTAGGCTATAATTATAACAATTAAAAATAAAGACGATGAGAAAAGGAATTCATCCAGAAGATTATAGAATGGTAGCTTTTAAAGATATGTCAAATAATGACGTATTTTTAACAAAATCTACTGCTGAAGCTAAGGAAACTCTTGAAATTGATGGTGTTGAATACCCATTAATTAAATTAGAAATTTCTAGAACATCGCATCCATATTATACCGGTAAAATGAAATTAGTTGATACAGCTGGTCGTATTGATAAGTTTAAAACTAAATATGCTAAATTTAAAAAAGCTGCTCCGGTACAAGCTCAACCAGAAGTTAAGGCTGAGGTAAAAACTGAAGAAGAGGAATAAACCTTCTTCTTTATAATTTAAAAATCCATTTTGAGTATGCTGAATTTATTTCAGTATTTCAAAACGGATTTTTTATTTTATTTTTGGCTTTCCTTTAAGAGTATTTTTTTTATCAGAACAATTTGCCCAAGGTGATAATGAGCATGTTCAATAATTCCATGAATATTTCTGTAGTAATTTCCGTATTTTTTATCTGAAAAGTCTTCCCAAAGTTTATCTTCCGGCAACTGCTCTATGAAGCCAGTAAACTTTTCGGCTTCAGCCCAAGTCTTATTTAGTAACTTTTCCCAATCTTGTTGAGATATAATTGGCGGATGTTCAAAACTGTACTCATCTTTAGCATTTAAGGGCTCTCCTTGCAATACCTTTAGAGCTGCACTTACATAATAGTTTATATGATAAACAAGTATTAAAAGAATAAACTTGCGTCGTAGCTTGTTGCCAAGTTACATCAGTTAAATTGTCTTTAAGGCTTGATGCAGTCCAGTTTCCACCAAAATAAACTTCTTTTAAATGTTTTGCTATCAGCATTGTTAAGTTCATAACCTTATTTTTTTTATCTTACTTGTCTGCTAAACAATCATACAATCACTACTAGATCTTCTTCATCTGTTGTTTCATCATTTTAATCTGTTCGCCTAATACGCCATGTTTGTCTAATTTTTTAGCTTCGGCAATTAAGTTGGTAGCTTCTCTTTTCCTTCTTTTGGTCATAGCTACACCAGCTAGTTGTAATTTTGCCATTGCAACATCATGACTCATAGCCAATCCTAATTTTAGTGCCTTTTTAAAATACTTTTCAGCTTGGGTTAAATTGGTTTGTGAAACCAATATACCATGTAAAAAATTATAATAACCTTCCTGTTTTGTAACTAAAGCTCCTGAAGGGTTTTTAATTTTATCTAACCATTTCTTAGCACCAGGAAAATCTTGTTTACGCAAACGCATAAAAGAAAGTAATAACATTTCATTTTTAAAATAGAAAAATACAAAAATTCCTGCCAACAATATCAAAGAAATTCCATTACCAATATGCTTTTCTGTAAACTCATATACTGCCCAAGCAACAATAGCAAAAGCAACTACTAATTTGATGTTTTTATTAAACATTTTTACAATTTTATATTAAAAGTGTAAAATTACATAATGTTTTTAGTTTACCTAAAGAATAGCTTATAATTACGCATTAAATTACCCTAACTTTATTATGTGAAGTAGTTTATTGTTAAAGTGTTCATAAAATATGTAAAAGTGCCTTTTTTGATAATAATAATTTAATATTGCAATCGTTACTTTTTAAACACTCCCTCATTCAGATGTTAAAGAAGATATTAAAATTTATCATAATTACATTCATAATAACAATATTGGCTATAGGTATATTTATAGCATCTGTGTATTATGGCGTTTTCGGTCATTTACATACTGCAGAAGAATTACAAGAGTTTCAGAACCAAACTGCAACATTAGTCCTGTCTGAAGAAGGGCAGCTTATCGGTAAATTTTTTGCTGAGAATCGTACTAATGTTAAATATGAACAACTTCCTGAACACTTAGTTCATGCTTTGGTAGCTACTGAAGATGCACGATATTTTGAACATGAAGGTGTAGATTCTCGCAGTCTATTACGCGTACTTTTTAAAACAATCCTATCCAATAAAAAAAATTCAGGCGGAGGTAGTACTATCAATCAACAATTGGCAAAAAATATGTACGGACGTAAAAATTATGGTCCGTTAACTATGTTGGCTAACAAAACCAAGGAAGGATTTTTAGCAAATCGGTTAGAAGGTATTTATAATAAAGAGGAAATTTTAACCTTATATTTAAATACAATTCCTTTTGGAGAAAATGTACTAGGTATTGAAGCTGCTTCACGCCGTTATTTTAATAAATCTATTGAAAAAACTAAAATTGAAGAAGCGGCTGTACTGATAGGTCTATTAAAAGCTAATACCTATTATAATCCGAGAATGTATCCAGAAAATGCAATCAAACGAAGAAATGTAGTGCTATCGCAAATGGGGAAGTACAACTATCTTGAACCTAGCGTTATTGATTCTTTACAACAATTACCTTTAAAACTTGATTATGCAAATTTAGAATCAGAAGGTCCGGCTAATTATTTTTTAGTCCAAGTAAAAGATGAAGTGAATAAAATTTTAAAAAGCTATAATGCAGCAAAAAATACTGATTATACCATTAAAAAAAATGGACTTACAATTACCACTACCTTGAACTTAAAACTTCAAAAACAAGCTTTAAACGCTTATAAAAATCACCTTAGTATCATGCAAGACCGCTTGCGAAAACAATATCGTAACGGCAATCATCGTAAAAAATTAAATATACTAGTAAATAAAGAGTTAAAGCGCCTAAAACTTACCAAAAACACTAACGAAAAACAGCAACGAGAATTATTTGACTGGAAAGGGTTCTATACCGATTCTATTTCTGTACGCGATAGTTTGCGACATTCTTTAACTTTATTACATGCCGGTTTAATGGCATTAGACCCTCAAACAGGAGCTGTTAAAACATGGGTTGGCGGTATAGATTTCCGTACACAACCTTACGATCAAATTTTTGCACAAAGGCAAGTGGCGTCTACTTTTAAACCTATTTTATATGCTGCTGGTTTAGAACAAGGTATTATGCCTTGTACCTATTTAAATAATAAACCATTAATCGTCTCTGATTTTGACAATTGGCAACCTCAAAATTATGATAAATCAACTGGAGGGAATTACTCAATGGCAGCAGCACTTGCAAAATCTATGAATATACCTACTGTAAATTTATTTTTAAATATTCCTTTTAATAATTTAGAAAATTTATGGCATAATATGGGTTTTACACAAGAATTAGTGCGCAAACCTTCTGTTGCATTGGGTACGGCTAATGCCAGTATTTATGAATTGACATTGGCTTATAGTGCTTTTGCTAATGGAGGCTACCTTATAAAACCAAGAACCATCCTTAGTATTAAAACTGCTGACGGTACTGTTATTTATAAAAACAGGTTACTTAGACCATTAGAAAAAGATAGAGTTATTAGTGAAAATACTTCGTATTTACTCACAGCTATGTTACAAAAAGCAGTTAATGAAGGTACTGGTACAGTTTTAAGAAATGAATATGGTATTACTATTCCTTTAGCAGGGAAAACAGGCAGTTCTCAAGACTATGCAGATGCTTGGTTTGCCGCCTATACTCCGAAATTAGTAATAGTTACACGTGTAGGAGCCTCTTCACCTAATATACAATTCGCAACTGGTAGTAATGGTGCAGGTAGTAAACTGGCACTTCCTTTAGTTGCTAAAACATTACGTAATGTTCAAAAAAGATATAGTAAACCATTTGAACCCCTGCCTGAATATTTTACTAACGTATTAAATTGCGAGGATTATCTTGAAGATTCAGGATTTGAATTATTCTTTGGAAAACTCTTTCAAAGTGATAGAACAACATTAGATAAATTACAACGAAAAGCAGAACGCAAAGCCAAACGTAAATCTAGAAGAGAAAAACGAAAAGCCAATAGAAAGAATAGTAGTTGAATATTAACCTATTTAGTTGATTGGTTATTATAAAAAATTTCATTATTGATTAGTAATCATAAATTAGTATCTAATTTATTCACTAATTATCAATTAAATTCGATTCTAAATCGTAAATGTACTTAGTAGGAATTTTGTAATGTTAGTTGTCTTATAGTCGGAAACTAATTACAAAACATTAGTTTTTCTTTAACGAATAGGTAACCACTATTCATCTAAAACCGATTTAACATACCAGTTAGTCGGTTTTTTAGTGATTTATTATTAACTTTGTAGTTAAATAATTACCCTATGAAAAGAAAACTCCCCTTAATGTTGGGCATTTTATGCTCAATAACTTCACTATTTTCGCAAGAAAAAGTAGAAAAAACATCTTGGTACACCTCTCCCGATACGAAAGGTTATATCAGTATTCAAAAAATTGATTCAGTAGTTGGCAATAAGGCCTATACTATATTAAAAACAACAGTAAAAGCTAGTTTTGATAATGAAGTATTAGACTTTAGTTTGAGTACTATTAACGATACTGATAAAATGGTTTCACCTTCAAAGTTTGTTTTTGATGGTACTATTGATTCGAATATAAAACCGGTAACTTTTACAGGCACATTAATAAAAAAGGATAAAAAGAATGTTGCTTATTGGAGTTTTGATGGTGATTTTACGGATGAGATGGAAACTGACCCTGACTTCAAACGTTTTGCTTATGCAAAATATAGTGCTACTTTAAGAATACCTGAAAGAACAATACCTTCATTTAACTTATGGGCAATTGTGCCTAATTTAAAATTTGATAGAAAAGGTACTTTTAAATTTAATTCTTTAGATGAAACTAAATTATACGTTAAAAAAGGTCAAACTGTAAACTATTTAGGTAAAACTAAAGTTGAGATTAATGGTGAGGTTATGGTTTTACATAAATTTGTACAACAAAGTAATGATAAAAATCCTACCTATTATTGGGTAAATAATGAAAGAGATTTAGTTCAGATATTGTTAGACGATAAATATACATTTACAATAAACAGTAAAGAAGCTGCTATAACCGCTCTAGCTAATAACAATGAGTGATTAATCATAATTCATAAATTTTAATAACAACCGAAGTTGACAGTTTTTGTTACTTCGGTTTTTTGTTGTCATTTTTATAATCCACTCTTGTATTAATTTGATAGAGATAATGCATTGTTTTTTTCGAAAATTACCAACTATTTTTGGCATCTTACCACCATAAAACACGTCATATAAATCATTTCTATTTCCCTTTATTTTTGTTAAAAAAAGAAAAATATATTCCAATTTATTTATGACTTCTTTTATAATTAAATTGGTATTAAATCACATCTTCTCGTCCGCCGAATCCGCTTTTGGCGGAGAAGGAGGATTAAAACGTAAATAAAATATTTAGTTAAGATGTTTTTTGAGCCACTACATATGATGGTTCATTTTTCATACGTTTTTCTTCCTTTAATGCTTGTTGCATTTGTTTTACGGTAACGGTACTCCCGTCATGACTCCAGCCTGGTTGCCCAAATATGTACATAAATTTATGATACCAGTTCTTAGATTTTTTAGTATCATTCCAAATATCTTTATATTCATGGGTTAATATTACCCAGGGGTTGTAAGAATCTGGTGCATGCGTTACTCCATATTGTATCTCTATATCATCATCTAATTCTTTCCATGTCCCAAATATTTTATCGAAAAAATTTAAAAAACCACCATGATTTTTGTCCATATATTCAATGTTTTTAGCATGATGCACTTGATGCATCGTATGTGTATTGAATATTTTTTCAATAAAGCCCATCTTAGGTACATATTTTGAATGTAACTGAAATTGCCATAATGCTTCAATACCTAAACATACTATCAGCATTTCTGGTGGAAACCCTACTGCCGGTATCCACATATAAAAAAATGGTTTGTATAAAATAGTAAACCAACCATTACGTACTGCCGTTCCTAAATTAAAATTATCTGATGAGTGATGTACAATATGAGCAGCCCATAAAAATCGTATCATATGATTTTGTCTATGAAACCAATAGTAAGTAAAATCATCTGCAAGCTGACATAATAACCAAATATACCAAGCAAACCCAAAAGATTCCCATCCCATAATATTGGTACGAATTCCATCAACCATCGGGTTGAATAATTCAAACACAAAATTAAAAATTACAATTGCAGATACCGTTTTAATTAATGGCGCTAATATTGCTGACCCAACCCCCATAAATAAACTTGAGCCTAAATCTTTCCATTTGTATAAATCTTCACGACCATGGGTTTTACTATAGGTAAGTTCTAGTAATATTAGCACTAAAAACATTGGTGCTCCATATACTAAAGGGTTGGTAAAATCCATGCAATAATTTTTGATTTATATTTGGTGTCGCAATTTAGTTATATTTTTTTAGAAGAACTACTCCTTTATACTTTCAATCAATATCTCCAAAATATCTATAGCAGCTTTAGCTATTTTAGTACCTGGTCCGAAAACACCAACCACACCGACATCAAATAAAAACTGATAATCTTGCGGAGGAATCACCCCACCAGCAATGACCATAATATCTTCTCTACCATATTTTTTAAGCTCTTCTAAAACCTGAGGCACTAAGGTTTTATGCCCAGCTGCTAATGAAGACACACCTAATATATGTACATCATTCTCAACGGCTTGTTTAGCAGCCTCTTTTGGCGTTTGAAATAACGGACCAATATCAACATCAAAACCTAAATCAGCAAAACTGGTAGCCACCACTTTAGCACCACGGTCATGACCATCTTGACCCATTTTAGCAACCATAATACGTGGACGACGTCCTTCTAACTCAGCAAATTTATCTGCCAACTCTATTGCTTTTTTAAAGGTTTTATCTTCTTTTATTTCTCTACTATACACGCCAGTAATTGAATTTATGGTAGCTTTATAACGCCCAAAAACAGCTTCTAGAGCATCAGATATTTCACCTAATGTTGCCCTTTCTCTTGCTGCTTGTACTGCCAAATCTAATAAATTTCCATTACCTGACTTAGCGCAATCACTTAAATTGGTTAACGTTTCTTTTACTTTAACAGAATTTCTATCCACTTTAAGTTGCGTTAAACGTTTAATTTGAGATTCACGGACAGCATCGTTATCTACTTCTAAAATGTGTAATGGATCTTCTTCTTTGAGTTGATATTTATTAACTCCTACAATAGTATCTTGTCCACTATCAATTCTAGCTTGTTTTATGGCAGCCGCTTCTTCAATACGCATTTTAGGGATGCCTTGTTCTATGGCTTTGGTCATTCCACCTAATTCTTCAACCTCTTGAATTAATACCCATGCTTTTTGAGCAATATCATCGGTCAATTGTTCAACATAATAAGATCCAGCCCAAGGGTCAACTGTTTTGGTAATTTTGGTTTCTTCTTGAATATATATTTGTGTATTTCGGGCAATACGAGCTGAAAAATCAGTAGGTAATGCAATAGCTTCATCTAATGCATTGGTATGTAAACTTTGTGTACCGCCAAAGACAGCGGCCATAGCTTCAATAGTTGTTCGAGCAACATTATTAAACGGATCTTGTGCTGTTAAACTCCAACCACTAGTTTGACTATGTGTACGTAATGCTAATGATTTTTTATTTTTAGGGTTGAATTTCTTTACAATTTTAGCCCATAACATTCTACCTGCCC
>CAZHYX010000079.1:0-10979 GCA_964536675.1 uncultured Flavobacteriaceae bacterium | reverse complement strand
TCCCTTCGGCTACCATTAATGGAATATCATCTGCAGCATTTTTATCTGAAAAATCAACACCCATAGTATTTGTACCTTCGATCATACGAACACCAGCATTACCCAATTCATTATCAGCACCTGCATAGCGTGCCTCCCATTGAAACTGCTTCGCATATAATTCGATAATTAAAGGATTTTCGGCATCAGATGTATCCATTACTTCATTCCAAGTCCATAGTCCATAAATAATTAAACCCGCCAATACGATTGCCGGTGTAATTGTCCAAATCATTTCTAATTTATGACTATCTGCAAAGAAAAAAGCTTTTCTTCCTTTTATACCTCTGTATTTGAATGTAAAGTAAAAAATAAAGAATTGCATACAAAATTGGACAGCTAGAACTAATGTCATGGTCATTTTAAATAACAAATCGATATGTTCTCCTTCTTCAGAAGCAGATAATTGAGGTAATAACATATCTTTAGCACCATACATACTATAGATCATTAAACCATAAATAAACCCTAATAAACCGAGCATCAACCATCCGTTGATATTATTTTCTTTTTCTGTAGTAATTTGATCTCCTTTAGTCAAACCTAACAATTTTACAAATTGCCAACAAGCAACTGCTATAACTACAAAAATTAGAATAAAAAATAGTGCCTTCATCTGTTATTTTACTGATTTTTAATAATAATGGTAAACTTCGCTTTCTTTCATAAAAGGATTCCCTTTGGCATGCAACGGAGCCTTTGTTAAGGCTCTAAATACTACAAAAATAAATAGACCTAAAAAGAATAATATTGCACCTATTTCAGGAATGCCGAAATGTAATTCTTTTCCAACAGTACCAGGTGCAATCATAACAAACATATCAATATAATGGCCTGTTAAAATTATCAATCCTGCAATGGTTAAAATCCATGGTTTACTTTTATATGCTTTATTCATTAGTATCAATAATGGAAATGCAAAATTCAGAACCACCATCCCAATAAACAAAGGTTGATAACTACCTAATAATCTAGGTATAAAATATACTACCTCTTCAGGTATATTGGCATACCATTGTAACATAAATTGGTCAAACCATAAATAGGTCCAAAATATACTGAACCCAAACATATATTTTCCTAAATCATGTACATGGCTATCATTGACATGTGGTAAAGCTCCTTTTGATCTTAAATACATCGTTACTAGTGCAATTACGGTAATTGCTGATACTAACATACTTGCAAATACATAAAAAGGGTATAATTGACTAAACCAGTGATGATCTATAGACATTAACCAATCAAATGCCATAAACAATTGTGAAACTAAGAATACAATTAAAAATATAACTGAAAATTTAAAACTCTTATTGAAATGTTTTAAATCTGAAGCTTCATCTTGAGCTCTTGAATGCTTTACCATAAAGTGTCTAAAACCTACCCAAATCAATACATAAATTACTGATCTAATCAACCAGCCGGGAATATTTAACCACCAGTCTTTGGTTTCCATAGCAAAATCATAATTTTCTGCTGTAGGATCAATACTAGTATACATCCAAGCAAACATATGATTACCATGACCTACTGATGAATATACTAAAAATAGTAAAACCAATATTGAGCCTGGTAGTATGTATGCTGTAATGCCTTCCATAACTCTAAAAAGTACTGGAGACCATCCTGCGGAAGCAGCTCTTTGTATGGCATAAAAAACCAATACGCAAACTGAAATCAGTAAAAAGAAAATCATTGCAGTATAGATTGCAGCCCAAGGTCTGTTTTGAGCCTGCATCAATACATGTTCTAAATGATGCTCTTCTGCATGTGCGTCATGAGTATCGGTTGTATGTTCATCTTCAACTTTATGTTCATTTTCAGCTTCATGACTTGTATCGGCTGCATGCTTAATTGTTGCTCCATGTGTATCTTCTGCATGGTGCATCATTTCCTTTATATCTTCAGTAGTTTTTGGTGCAGTAAAAAATCCATAACCAATCCCTAAAGCACCAAATATCATTAATGCAATTGAAAAAGTTTTTAATTTACTTGAAAATGTGTACATATCTATTGTTATTCCGTGGTATTATTTATTTTAACAAGTCGTTTCTTAATTGTTCAACATAATGTGTTACTTGCCAACGCTCTTTATTATTTAATTGCGAAGCATGTGAGCCCATCATATTTCTACCATACATAATTACATGGTAAGTACTACCTTCTGTTATTTCTCTATCTTTATAACTAGGAACTCCTAGAAATTTCTCGTTTTTAACTAAATCACCCTGACCATCTCCTTTTATACCGTGACAAGTAGCACAATAAATATCGTATAAAATTTTACCTTGAACTAAATCAGCCTTAGAAATTCTATAGATTGAATCTAACGGAGCTTTAATTCTAAGTGGTGACCTTAATGAATCTTTAGCCAGTAAATACCCTTCTTCGGTATCAGGATAGTCATAAGGAACTTGACCTCTTGCTATTGTACCTTCTACTGGAACTTGAGCGGACATTCCTTTTCTAAAAACTGAATGAGCAGAATATGTTTCATAAGGTACTGCCTCATACATATCAGTATCGTTCATATATTGTACTTGTCTATTTCTCTTTTCAGAATTACATGATAATAATGTAATAATTAAAATGAGTACTGTTGTTATTTTAATAAAGATTTTCATATATCTTAATGCTTATCTTTTACTGTAATTTCTATTGCCCCTGTTTTTTCTAACAATGATGTTAGTTCTTCTTCATTATCATCAACAACTACTTGCATTAAAAACTTATCATCAGTAGTTCTAGGGTCAGGATTACTTGCTGTCTGAAATGGCCAAATTTTACTACGCATATAAAAAGTTAATACCATTAAATGTGCTGCAAAAAATACTGTCATTTCAAACATTATAGGTACAAAAGCCGGTGAGTTTTCAAAAAAACTAAAACTAGGTTTACCACCAATATTTTGTGGCCATTCTTGTATCATTATCATATTTAAGAACCAAATAGCAAAGCTCAATCCTAAAACGCCATACATAAATGCTGTAATTGCCAGTTTTGTTGGCGCCAAACCCATAGCTTTGTCTAAACCATGTACCGGAAAAGGTGTATAAATTTCTTCTATATGATGATGTGCTGCACGAACTTCTTTAACAGCATTCATTAATACATCATCATCATCATACAAAGCGCTTATTAATTTAGAACTCATAATTATGATTTAAGTTTGTTAGATTGACCTGCCCAATCATCTCTTTCTGCTCTTCCTGGGAAAGAACCAGTAATACTATCTAGCAAATCATATTCATTTTTAGTCATTTTACTCACTTGAGCAAATGTATATATACCTATTTGATTTAAGGTTTCTTCCATTTTAGGGCCAATACCCTTTACTTTTTTAAGATCATCTGCTTGTTGTTTGCTACTATCAAAACTACCTAATTTATCTAGTAAACTACTTGTCTTATCATCGCTATCAGCTTCAACAACTGATGCTATTCCTTTTTTAACTACTGTCGGTGGTGTTACCTTTGGTGAAGGTTGTCCTGCATCTCTTGCTCTTTTATAATTATCTCCAGAAGATTTTAAAATAGATTTCACTTCTGCTTGCGCAATTACAGGGAAAGTTCTTGCATACAATAAGAATAATACAAAGAAGAAACCTATAGTACCTAAGAAAATTCCTATATCAACAAATGTTGGTGAAAATTGTGACCATGTTGCCGGTATATGACCTCTACTTAAGTTGATTACAATAATATCAAAACGCTCAAACCACATACCAATATTGATAAAAATAGCGATAATGAAGGTCCAGATATAATTGGTACGAATTTTTTTAAACCATAATAATTGGGGTATTACAGAATTACAAATTATCAGTGCCCAAAATGCCCACCAATATGGACCTGTAGCTGCCCCAATTGATAAATACACAAAATCTTCATAACTACTACCTGTGTACCATCCTACAAAAAATTCTGATAAATAAGCTACTGCAACAATACCTCCTGTAACCAATATTACTTTATTCATATTTTCAATATGAACACGTGTAATATAACCTTCTAAATTAGATACTTTACGCATTATTAATAATAAGGTTTGTACCATAGCGAAACCTGAGAATACCGCACCTGCAACAAAATAAGGTGGATAAACTGTACTATGCCAACCTGGAATTACTGAAGTTGCAAAGTCAAATGATACAATTGTATGTACAGAAAGTACTAAGGGCGTTGCTAAACCGGCCAATACTAAAGAAACTTCTTCAAAACGTTGCCAATCTTTAGCTCCACCACTCCATCCAAAGCTTAATAAACTATATATTTTCTTTTGAAAAGGTTTTGTCGCTCTATCTCTAATCATTGCAAAATCAGGTAATAAACCTGTCCACCAAAAGACTAATGATACTGATAAATAGGTTGAGATTGCAAATACATCCCATAATAATGGTGAGTTAAAGTTTACCCACAATGAACCTAATTGATTTGGTATTGGTAATGTATAAAAGCCATTCCAGATTCTACCCATGTGAATTAGCGGGAATAAACCTGCTTGAAATACTGCAAAAATGGTCATCGCTTCTGCAGAACGGTTTATACCCATTCTCCATTTTTGACGGAATAATAATAATACAGCAGAAATTAACGTTCCGGCATGACCGATACCTACCCACCATACAAAGTTGGTAATATCCCAAGCCCAGTTAATTTTATTATTTAAACCCCAAACACCAATACCTGTGCCTATAGTATAAGCTATCGCTCCAAAACCCCAGAGCATTGCGGTTAAAGCTATTATAAAGGCAATCCACCAACTTCTATTGGCTTTACCTTCAATTGGAGCAGCTACATCTAATGTGACATCATGATACGTCTTGTTTCCAACAATAATTGCCTCTCTAATAGGTGCTTCGTAATGACCCATAATTTATATTCTATTCTTAATTATTATTATGCTTCGTTTGTATTTCTTACTTTTAATTGATAAAAAACATTCGGTTTTGTACCTACAAATTCTAATAAACGGAATGTTCTGTCATCATCACTCAATTCTTTAATTTTTTCTTCATTATTTATATCTCCAAACACCATTGAACCAGAAGAACAGGCTGCTGCACAAGCACAAGCATCATTAAATTCTCCTTCTTTAACAGGACGCCCTTCTTTCTTAGCTTTTAAAATTACTTGTTGTGTTGATTGAATACAGAATGAACATTTTTCCATCACCCCTCTAGAGCGTACAACTACGTCTGGGTTTAATACCATTTTACCATAGTCATTGTTCATATTGAAATCAAACTCATCATTGTCAAAATATTTAAACCAGTTAAATCTACGTACTCTATAAGGGCAGTTATTTGCACAATAACGTGTACCAATACAACGGTTATATGCCATATGATTTTGACCTTGTCGACCATGAGAAGTTGCTGCAACTGGGCAAACTGTTTCGCAAGGTGCGTGGTTACAGTGCTGACACATTACTGGACTAAAAGTTACTTCAGGATCATCAGAAGGATCTCCTTGTGCTTTAAAAAATGCCCCACTTCCATAAATACCTTCATCTTTTCCTTTTTGAACTGTCATTTCAGAAGAGTAATATCTATCAATACGTAACCAGTGCATATCTCTTCCTACTCTAATTTCATGTTTACCAACTACGGGTACATTATTTTCAGCGTGACATGCTATAATACAAGCTGCACAACCTGTACAGGTTGCTAAATCTATTGATAAGTTAAATTTTGTTCCAATAGTATCATCAAATTTTTCCCATAAAGTTATATCATCAATAGGTGTTTCTTGATGATCTAGAGACACTACAACTTCTGGATTCCATGCTTTCTTAGGTTTTGAAATAAAATTTGCTAAGGTAGTTTCCCTAGTAATTTCACCTTCTCTACCCATAATAGTATGATGCAATTGTACACAAGCAAATTCATGTACGCCTTCTACTTTTTGGATACTTACCGCTTGATGTTTATTGAAATTTTGATATAAAGGATAGGCATTAACACCTATATTCATATTTTCATTTACTCCTTTTGACCTACCATATCCTAATGCTAGACCAACACTTCCAGGTGCTTGACCTGGTTGAATATACACGGGTACATTTTCTAAAGTAACACCATTAACGGTTACATTTACTTTATCACCATCTAATGCTCCATTAGAAACTGTCCAGTTTTTTAATCCTTGAGTTTCAGCATCAATTCTTGAAATTACTAAATAATTATCCCAAGTAGTTCTGGTAATTGGATCTGGTAATTCTTGTAACCAAGGGTTATTTGCCATTTGACCAATTCCTAAGCTTACTTTTGTATATAAAGATAATTCTAAGTCTGATTCTTTTATTGATGATGCCAAAGTTGATACTACACCAGCTATATCTACTTCATTAAAGTTAACTTCGGTAGTTACTGTATTTACTTGAAGACCATCATGTAATGCTTGATTCCATGATTTACCTTTTAAAATAGTAGTATTCCAATATCCTTTCAAATAATCATAATAAGATTGGCTACTACCAATCCATTTTAATATGGTATCTTGAAATTGACGTGTATCAAATAATGGTTGTATGGTGGGTTGCATCAATCCAAAATGACCTTTTTGAATACTTACATCACCCCAAGATTCTAAATAATGCGGTACAGTTGCTATGTATTTTGAGGTAGAAGCTGTTTCATCTTCATTCATTGCAAAAGCTACTGAAAGTTTTACTTTTTTTAGTGCATCAACAAATTCAGTTCCATTAGGTAATGTATATGCCGGATTTGTATTGTACATAAATAATGCACCTACTTTACCTGCTTTCATATTCGTTATCAATTGCGAAACTTTAGCATCACTACCACTTCTTATATATTTAGGAGAAGCTACATTTACAACTTCACTTTGAATTGCTTTATTTATTGCCAATGCAACTAATTGTGCATTCTTATCTTGTAAACCTGTAACCACAACTGCTTTAGAGCCTGCAACTTTTAATTGCTTTACTGCTTTTTGAACTCCTGCATCAACAGAAGTAGATTTTATAGCTCCATTACCCGTAATAGCATTATAAATATTTAATAATACCTGAGTTTGTTCTGAAGGTTTTACCATATAACGCTTATCAGCATTGGCTCCAGTTAAAGTCATATTAGACTCAAACTGAATATGACGTGACATTTTACCATGATTTGGTACACGCCCTTTGGTATAACTAACTTCAAAACCTCCACCTTGCCAATCTGCCAAAAAATCTGCATCAATAGAAACAATTACTTCAGCTTTGCTGAAATCATAGTCAGGTAATGCTCTTTCTCCATACATTGTTTGAAAAGCATCTAGTGCAGCAGATTCTGAAACGGCATCATAGACTACGTGTTCAACATTACCATATAAAGATGTAAAGTCTTGAATTACTTTGTTTGTAGAAGGGCTTGCATCTGTTCCTGTTAAAAAAACGATTGCTTCACCACTTGCTTTCAATTTGTTTAATTCTTCGGTAATTTCGTTATCTAGATCACTCCAAGAAACGACTTTACCATTTGCTTTTGGTCCTTTTAGACGATTATTATCATATAAAGATAATACTGATGCTTGCACTCTGGCATTAGTACATCCGTGCGTTTCGGCTAATTTATTAGTCTCAATTTTTATCGGACGCCCCTCACGTACTTTTACTAAAATATTGGCAAAATCTTCGCCATCAGCAATTGAGGTAGCATAAAAATCTGCAACACCAGGTGTAATATCGTTAGGCTTAACAATATAAGGTATAGATTTAATAACTGGCCCTTCACAAGCAGCTAGCGAAGCAGCGGCAGTTGAAAAACCAACATATTTTAAAAAGTCTCTTCGAGAAGTAGAAGAAGATTCTAAAGTTTCTTTATCTCCAAGAAATTTATCAGTAGGCAGATCTTCAACAAACTCATTTTGTCTTAGCTTTGCAACAATAGAGCTATTTTCGTTAAGCTCTTCAACACTTTTCCAGTATTTTTTGTTTGATGCCATTCTTTATTCAGTTATTAGTTATTAGTTATTAGCTTTTAAAGCTAATAAACAATCTACTTTATACATTTATAATTTCTTTTTATTCACAAATCAAAATTCGTAAATCTTAACTCGTAAATCTAATAGTGACATTTACCACATTCTCTACCACCCATTTGAGCTACAGTCACTTTCTCTATACCATATTTCTTAGACAACTGCTCATGAATTTTAGCGTAGTATTCGTTACTTTCAATTTTCAAGTCTGTATTTTGATGACATTCTATACACCACCCCATTGTTAGTGGTGCGAATTGCTCAACCTCTTCCATTTCTTCAACAGGACCATGACAGGTCTGACATTTTAAACCGGCAACATTAACATGTTGTGAGTGATTATAATAAGCAAAATCTGGTAAATTATGAATACGTATCCATTGAATTGGTTTCTGCTCATAATTTTCTATATAAGCTAATTTGTCTTTATCCCATCCAACTGCATCATATATTTTTTGAATTTCGCCGTCATAAAAAGCTTTACTCCTTTCGTCTGTAACTGGACCATTATATTCTGAAATACTTTTATGGCAGTTCATACACACATTGGCCGATGGAATACCTGATAATTTACTATGCTTTGCACTAGAATGACAATATTGACAATCAATTTTATTATCACCGGCATGTATTTTATGCGAAAATGCAATTGGTTGAATTGGTTTGTATCCTTGATCTACACCTATATTCATCATTCCTGCATATCCAAAATACCCTGCAGTTAATAATAATGCTATGGTAGTTACCAGTTTAAGAAAATCATTCTTACTCATAAAGTACACCCATAACACCAAAAGTAGTAATACAAACATTACTATATATGACATCCAAGCAGTTGACTTTGGTGATTTTGCCAAATTATCATCCTCACTGGTACCAGCTAAAGTAGGAGATTTCGTCTTTAAAATATCAGCATGAGAAGTATATGCAATAATTGCCTCAAGATCTTCATCAGTCAAATGAGGATACGCTGTCATTGGCATTTTATTATACTCTTCATATATTGCAATAGCATCGGCATCTCCACTGGCTCTTAATGCATTATTATCTTTAATCCAAGCTTTTAACCAATCAACAGTTCTTCTATCAGCAATATCACCTAACGCAGGTCCAATTAGTTTAGTATCTAATTTATGACAAGCAGCACAATTGGCATTAAATATGTTCTTACCTTTTACTACTTGCAGAGAATCTATACCTAAATCAGCAGCGCTTGTTGCACTGACAGTATCACCCTGAGGTTTAGCTTCAGGTTTATTATCAGTATAGGCTAAAATATCATCAATATCTTGTTCAGAAAAATGAGGATACGCAATCATTGGCATTTTATTATATTCTTCATAAATGGCAATAGCATCTACATCTCCACTAGCTCTTAATGCGTTATTATCTTTTATCCATAAATGCAACCATTCTCTAGTTCTTTTTTCGGTAATACCTTCTAATGCTGGCCCAATTGATTTTTTATCTAGTTTATGACAGGCGGCACAATTGGCATTAAATATACCTTTACCTCTTTTAGCATCTCCAGTTTGAGCTGACAATTGTATTGTAAAAAGTAAAATAAATATAAGACTTGATAGAAAGAATCTTTGGGTTGTATTGTGTTGAAGTACACTTTTCATATTATAAAGTATATTATCTGTCTTGTTTGGTATGATTTTTTCTTTTAAAAAAATAAACCATAAATAAATGGCTTAATTCTCAAAAAATATTTGACAAAAATACTATTTATATGGTAGATGCAAAATCTAAAAATAATGTTAAATGCAATTTATATTGATTCTAAATAGCATTATAGTACCTAAAGCTAAAAACAAAGTTTTAAATTTGCCTAAACATTAAATACGTAATGAAAAGATTATTAAATAAATACACTATTGTAGTAGCTACTTTATGCCTTTTGAGTTCAGCAAATTTAACTGCTCAAAGCGAAGGAATTATACACATTGAAAGTAGTGAAAACATTAAACATATTATAGCTAAAAAGAGAACTTTCAATAAGAATCAGAAAAAAATAAGAGGTTATAAAATTCAACTTTTTTACGGAAATGAGCAAAGTGCATATAAAGTCCGCGATAAATTTTCTGAAGCATTTCCTGACATAACAACCGAAATTAAATTCTTTTCACCCGAATGGAAAGTTTGGGTTGGATCATATAGAACAAAATTAGAAGCCGATTTTGCATTAAAAGAAATAAAAGAAGCCTCATTTAATGCTTTTGTTTTCGCTACCGAAATAAAGAATCGTTAGCTTTCAGCTAATGATAAAAGACTCCCGAATTCTCGGGACTGTTAGAAAAAAGAACAAAGCCTTTTTTTAGATAATTGACAATGAAACAAATACACATCATTAAAATATAACAGTGTTATAAATTTCATTTAAATATATACTATTGATAAACTACCTTTCTAAAGTAAAAACCCTTGATACTGGTTGATTTTAACATAATAAAATAGGCTTCAAAATTTTTAATCGGTCACTACTGACATTTTAACTAAATTTACGTTTTTCAGATTGTCTCTTTTCTTTTTTAGTATATCTTTGTTTTTATGAACGAAAATCTAAACCCTTCAAGCGATAATCTCTCTAATGAGGAATTAGATATTGAAAAAAAATTACGCCCACTACAGTTTGATGACTTTACCGGACAAGAACAAATACTAGGAAATCTTAAAATATTTGTTGAAGCTGCTAACCAACGTGATGAAGCTTTAGATCATACATTATTTCATGGACCTCCCGGATTGGGTAAAACTACTCTTGCGTATATATTGGCAAATGAATTAAATGCCAATATCAAAGTTACATCGGGGCCTGTATTAGACAAACCTGGTGATTTAGCTGGATTGTTGACTAATTTAGGTGAACGTGATGTATTGTTTATTGATGAAATTCACAGATTAAGCCCCATTGTTGAAGAGTATCTCTACTCTGCTATGGAAGATTAT
>CAZHYX010000078.1:9532-11112 GCA_964536675.1 uncultured Flavobacteriaceae bacterium | reverse complement strand
TGCAAAAATTAATTCAATTCAATTATACGACATTATAAAATTAAATTGGTATAAAACATTTCTTTGCACCTTCGCGCCTTTGCGAGAAAACAATAAAAGATGAAAAAAATTCTAAAATTAATTGCTTTAGTTGCGGTATTAGCAATCGTTTATTTTACATATACAAATTATCCTAGACTAAATATTATCTCAGGATATTCGGCAAAAAATATGAGCTCCTCTGTTTTTTTGGCTGGAAGAACTTCTGAAATTACTAATATTCAGGATAATAGTTTTACGCCTATTAATTTAGCTGATGAAGAAGTTGATTATGAAGCTAAATTAATTATAGCTTCCGTATATGGTTTAATGGAAAGAAAAGCCATCTATCGTGAAGGGTTAGGAAGTGTTTTAATAACAGATAATTTTGATGAAAGCAAACCATTCTTAGTGCCAAAAAGAACAAAAATCAATACCAATTTATCTTTCCCTTATGGCGATTTAGAACAAAAGGATACTTTGTTCTCTGCAATTGATTATAAAGAATTAGAAAACACTGTAAATAATGCATTTGTTGATAATGAAATTAAAAAAACAAGAGCTGTTTTAGTAATTTATAAAGATCAAATTATTACTGAAAAATATGATGAAGGGTTTGATAAAAATTCACTTTTACAAGGTTGGTCTATTACTAAAAGTATTACTGCAACTATTTACGGAATATTACAAAAGCAAGGAAAATTAAATATTAACGATAAGGCTGATATTGAAACATGGAAAGCTGATCAAAGAGCAACTATTACTATTAATGATTTACTACACATGAATAGTGGATTATCTTGGAAAGAAGATTATGAGGGAATTTCTGATGTTACTAAAATGTTATTTTTAGCTGAAGATATGTCGAAGATTCAGGAAGAAAAAGAATTGATAGGTAAACCTAATGAAAGTTGGAATTATTCTTCTGGAACATCTAATTTATTATCAGGAATACTCAGAAAATATTTCGATTCTCATCAAGAATATTTAGATTTTTGGTATAGTAGTTTGATCGATAAAATAGGAATGCATTCTATGGTTATTGAGTCAGATTTGTCAGGTAATTATGTGGGATCTTCTTATTCATGGGCAACAACGCGTGATTGGGCAAAATTTGGATTATTATATCTACACAAAGGTAATTGGAATGGCAAACAACTCTTTGATGAATCTTGGGTTGATTATGTGAAAACACCTACCAATACTTCTGATGGGCAATATGGAGGTCATTTTTGGCTAAATGCAGGAGGTTATTATCCTGATGTACCAAGAGATGTTTTTTCTGCAAATGGTTTTCAAGGACAACGTATTTTTATAATTCCGTCAAAAGAATTGGTGGTTGTACGTATGGGATTAGCAGGGAATGAAGGTTTTGATTTTAATGAGTTTTTAAAGGAGATAGTAGGTTCAGTCAATTGAAATATAATATATTTTCTCAATTAATTCCCTCTCCTTTGGAGAGGGTTAGGGGAGAGGCTCTTATAACTCAAACCCTAATTCAACACCTAACTTCTTAGCAATAAGTTTGGTAATTCTAGTTTTTAATTCCGGAATTTTAATTT
>CAZHYX010000078.1:0-9521 GCA_964536675.1 uncultured Flavobacteriaceae bacterium | reverse complement strand
AAAAGCATAGAGTAACAAAGCTTCGGCTTCTTTTTTGGGAATTCCTCGAGAACGCAGATAAAATAAAGCATTATCATCTAACTGCCCAATAGTACATCCATGTGAACATTTTACATCATCAGCAAAAATTTCAAGTTGAGGTTTGGCATTTATAGTAGCGCCATCGTCAATTAAAATATTGTTATTTTGTTGAAAAGCATTGGTTTTTTGAGCTTCTTTTTCAACAATTACTTTTCCATTAAAAACACCTGTAGATTTATCAGCATAAATACCTTTGTACAATTCATGGCTCTCACAATTAGGAGTTTTATGATTTACCAATGTATGATTATCAACTAATTGTTTGTCTCCAATAATAGTAATCCCGTTAAGGTTAGAAGTAATATGTTCTCCTTCATGGTAAAATTCTAAATTATTACGTGTTAAATTACCTCCAAAAGAAAATGTATTTACCGAAACAACACTTTGTTGTTGTTGTTGAACATATGTATTATCTATTAAAGAAGCTGTTTTTTGATCATTTTGAATTTTATAATAATCAATAATAGCACGTTTGGCGGCAAAAATTTCGGTAACCGAATTGGTTAAAACCAAATTGTCATTTAAGCTTTGATGACGCTCTATAATTTGTACATGTGAATTTTCACCAACTACAATTAAATTACGAGGTTGTAGCATCAATTGAGCCTCTGTACCTGTAGAAAAATGTACAATTTGAATGGGTTTTGGTAATACAATATTTTTAGGAATATGTATATAGGCACCTTCTTTAGAAAAAGCAGTATTTAATGAAGTGATACTATCTGATTTTGAGGTAATGCTGTTAAAATAAAGGTCGATAATCGCTTTATACTTTGGTTTTTTAAAAGCAGCCGAAAGTAAACAAATATCATAGTCATCGTGTGTGGTTTCAGATAAAAATGAGCTGTAAACACCATCAATAAATACGATTTTATACGAATCTATTTCGTGTAAAAAATATTTTTTTACTTCATTGAATTCTATGGCAGTATCTTCTTTCGGGAAAATAGTATAATCATTTTTTAATACTGATTTTAGCGAAGTATATTTCCATTCTTCATCTTTTTTTGTAGGGAAACCTTGTTGTTCAAAATGAGTAAATGCCTTTGATCTGATATCATGAATGTTAGTTTCAGTATCAGTGCCTACATTATTTTCAAATGCTAAAAATGATGTGATTAATTTTTCTTTTAACTCCATTTAGTCTCTTTTATTTTAACCAGTCATATCCTTTTGCTTCCAACTCATGTGCCAATTCTTTTCCGCCAGACTTTACAATTTTTCCATCATGTAAAACATGTACAAAATCAGGTACAATATGGTCTAATAGGCGTTGATAATGTGTAATAATAATGATAGCATTATCTTTACTTTTTAGTTTATTTACACCATTAGCAACAACTTTTAAGGCATCAATATCTAACCCTGAATCCGTTTCGTCAAGAATGGCTAATTTAGGTTCGAGCATTGCCATTTGAAAAATTTCATTACGTTTTTTTTCACCACCAGAAAAGCCTTCATTTAATGAACGTGATAAGAACTTTCGATCAATTTCTAGCAACTCAGCAGTTTCACGAATTTTCTTCAACATATCTTTGGCAGGAAGCTCTTCTTTCCCGTTTGCTTTACGAGTTTCATTAATGGCAGTTTTAATAAAGTTTGTGACAGTAACACCCGGAATTTCTATAGGGTATTGAAATGACATAAAAATACCTTTATGAGCTCTTTCTTCAGGAGCTAGATCATCTAGATTTTCATTGTCTAAAGATATTTCACCTTCGGTAACTTCAAATTCTTCTTTTCCGGCAATTACTGAAGCCAAGGTGCTTTTACCAGAACCGTTAGGTCCCATAATAGCATGTACCTCTCCTGCTTTTACATTTAAATTAACTCCTTGAAGGATTTTCTTATCGCCAACATTGGCATATAGGTTTTTTATTTTTAACATTTTGCTTAAATTCAAAATTCCAAGAACCAAAAAATATTTGACAGTTTTGGAAATTATTTTTATTATTTGTTTTTTTTAAGTAATGATTGCAGTCGTTCAAAATCCCTAGGTGAATGTTGAATAAACACATCTGCATTATTAGCTTCGGCAAAGATTTCAAATGCTTCCATACTTTTTTTAGTCATCGGAATATCATAATTAAACATTGGTGCTCTTTTGTGAATGCGATTTTCTTCAAAATGATATAAATCTCCAGTCAATAAAAGTGGTTTCTCTAACCCGATATTTAGATACAATACTTGATGCCCAATGGTATGACCAGACATAGACTTGATAACTACGGTGCTATCACCAAAAACATCATAATCGCCTTGCAATTTTTGAACATTATTTAATTCTTTAATCATTGCATAAATATCTGCATGTTTTACTTGAGCAGAGTCACTAGTAAAAAAATCATATTCATTTTCTTGAACTAACCAAGTTGCATTTTTAAAATGATTAGCATGACCAACATGGTCAAAATGAGAATGTGATAAAGCGATATATTTAAAATCATCAACTGTTAAGTCTATTTCTTTTAATTGATTTACTAATGAGTCTTTTCTTGAAATAGTAAAAGCACCGCTAGGGTCTGTAAAAGGTTCAGGCATTCCCACTAAATTTTCAGGTAAACCGCCATCCCAAATTAAATTACCTTTTGGATGCTGAATTACATAAAAGGCATTTGCAAATTCTTTTGACTGTCCGTGATAGGTAGTGTCTTCAGAAAATAATTCTAGATTATTTACTATAATTTTACCACCATCTAGTACGTGCAATGTGATGTTAGGGATTGAATCATTTTTTGTCACATTATCTTCACCTTTTTTAGTGTCTTTACAAGAAATGATTGATAATCCGATAAGTAATAAAACAATTTTTTTCATTATTAAAATATTTAAGGTTTAAAATTCTAGGATTAGAACTTAAAATGTTTTTTTACTGCCAACTGCGACTGCTTACTGAACACTAGCCTACCGACCCTTCTAAACTTATTTCTAACAACTTTTGCGCTTCCACGGCAAATTCCATAGGTAATTTATTGAGTACTTCTTTACTAAATCCGTTTACAATTAAAGCTATAGCTTTGTCGGTATTTATACCGCGCTGATTACAATAAAATAGTTGATCTTCACCAATTTTAGAAGTGGTAGCTTCGTGTTCTATTTGAGCCGATTTATTTTTCACTTCAATATACGGAAAAGTGTGTGCGCCACATTTATTTCCCATCAATAGTGAATCACATTGCGAAAAGTTTCGAGCATTCTCAGCCTTAGCATGTATTTGTACCAATCCGCGATATGAATTTTGTGATTTACAAGCAGAGACTCCTTTAGAAATGATTGTACTTTTAGTATTTTTACCTAGGTGAATCATTTTTGTACCCGTATCAGCTTGCTGATAGTTATTAGTAACTGCAATTGAATAAAATTCTCCAACAGAATTATCACCTTTTAATATACATGAAGGGTATTTCCAGGTAATTGCAGAACCCGTTTCAACTTGTGTCCATGATATTTTTGCATTGGTTTCACATAGACCTCGTTTGGTAACAAAATTAAATACACCGCCTTTACCATTTTTATCACCAGGAAACCAGTTTTGTACTGTAGAGTATTTAATTTCAGCATCATCTAAGGCAATAAGCTCAACTACTGCAGCATGTAATTGATTTTCATCACGCGCCGGTGCTGTACAACCTTCCAGATAACTTACATAACTACCTTTATCAGCAATAACCAAAGTACGTTCAAACTGTCCTGTACCACCTTCGTTAATTCTAAAATATGTTGATAATTCCATAGGGCATTTCACACCTTTTGGGATATAACAAAAAGAACCGTCACTAAAAACTGCGCTGTTTAAAGCAGCATAAAAATTGTCTTTTTGGGGTACAATAGTGCCTAAATATTTTCTTACCAATTCAGGATGGTCTTGAATTGCTTCAGAAATTGGGCAAAAAATAATACCTTTTTCACCCAATGTTTTTTTGAAGGAGGTGGCGACTGAAACGGAATCTATTACAATATCCATAGCAACACCAGAGAGGCGTTTTTGTTCATTGATAGAGATACCCAGTTTTTCAAAAGTTTTTAATAATTCAGGATCTACTTGATCTAAACTATCTAATTCGGGGTTTTGTTTAGGAGCAGAATAATAAGAAATACCTTGAAAGTCAGGCTTAGTATAATTTACATTAGCCCATTCAGGTTCTTCCATCTCTTTCCAAATTTTAAAAGCCTCCAAACGCCATTCAGTCATCCATTTAGGTTCATTTTTCTTTTTAGAAATGGCTATAACCACATCTTCATTTAAACAAACTGGGAATTTATCAGCTTCTATATCTGTATAAAACCCATACTCATACTCTTTGGTTTCGAGTTCTTTTTTTAAATCGTCTTCTGTATACTTCATATTCAATGTTTTGGGTTTAATGTTCAACGTTGAACTTACTTCCCTTGAAATCAGTTTTCTTTAAATAGTTAATAAATGCTCCTGTTTTTTTACTGATAATTATCGTTTAGCGATATTATCCATAATTGAACCCGAAGAGCTGTTTATTTGATTATAAAGTTTATAATCTGAATTTAATTTAGAATTTAAAGCTAATTTAAAAACATCATCACAAAGTACTCTTGAAAGTTTCCATATTTCTAGATCTTCAAATTGTTTAATTGTACTCATAATGTTATCTTAAAATAAAATCATTTTGAAATTCGTAATGTAACCTTGAATTCAAAACTTTAAACTCGAAACCTCGCTAAAGCGAGAAACTTTCCCCACATCCACAAGTTCTATTTGCATTGGGATTGTTAAAAACAAATCCAGTTCCATTCAAACCACCAGAATAGTCTAATGTAGTTCCAACTAAATAGAGAAAACTCTTTTTATCAACTATTATCTTAATATTGTTATTTTCAAAAATTTTATCACTTTCTAGTTGTTCTTTATCAAACTTTAATTCATAAGATAAACCGGAACAACCACCGCTTTTAACACCAACTCTAACATAGTCTATTGTTGCATCAAAACCCTCATCTTTCATGAGTTCAATCACCTTGCTTTTTGCTATTTCAGAAACCTGTATCATAACTTATATAGATTTGTTCTAAATAAATGCAAATATAGTAGAAAAATAGATGATACGGAAGTTATTTGCTTTTAAAATCAACGATTTCATTGAACGGTTAAGTTGTTTATTCTTAATTTATGGTTAGAGAGTGATAATAATAACCTTATCATTTTACTGAACAATATTGGTCATAAAAAAACGCTCATGTTGTCAATAAAATATTAAGTTATTAACAAACTAATCGGGTTGTTAACAGAATGTTAACAATGTGATAATCGGGATTTATATTTGCTTTAAATAAAGGCTAATTAGAGAGCTAGTTATAGTAAAGAGATACTAGTCAGGAAGATGGATTTTAATTAAAATCTTTTTTCAAACTCAATATGACCCTTAATTTAATTAGAAATGACCCTTATTTAATAGAAAACTCTAATATTTTATTATTTATAATCATAGTAGTATGGTTTTGCCCTATAAGGTTGTTATATAATGATATGTGACTTTATTTTAATCTAAGTGTCTAAAGCAGATAAAAGAAGTATGTGATAAAAATTACTAGAATTATACAATAGAATCAACATTGACCAAAACACAAAATAGAATAAGATTATTCTTTTTAATCTCCCTTGCTATTATATCAATTCTATAATGGCCATAACTACTTTTACTGAAAGTGCTGTCAATAATTTAGAAATAGTTTATAACTCATTAATCTACATAAAAATAACAGGTGAAAAAGTATTTTAATTACATAGCTAATTTATTAGAAAACTCGGGTGAAATAAAAAAATTGACCATTATAATAATATTGATATTAGGTTTTAATGTCGCTAATGCCCAAATTGACAATAGTGATTTTCGTATAACATTAGCTCCTGAAGACTTAGGGGTTTGTGAGGCAGTTAATAATACAAATGAGGTTATAACCATAAAAGCAAAAGCGTTAGGTTTAAATACTTTAAATATTGTATTTATTTTACCGAACGGTGTAGAATATGTTCCGGGTACTGTAGCTATAACTCAAGATCCGGGAGCATATAATATAACCTATATAAATACTTCGTCTTTAACAAATCCTGAATTTGAAATTAGAAATTTAGCCGGAGGCGGTACAGATGAAAATTGGAATTTAGGAGATGAACTCATTTTTACTTTCCTACGAACAGCAGCATGTTCTGCCGTTAACTTTAAAGAAAGTGGAGGTACGTTTAAAGATAGGCATGAAATTAGATATTCAAAAAATGGTACAACTAGATCTGCTCAAGACTTTAATGATGCTATATCTTCTTATGATTTACTTTCGGCTTCGCTAAGTGTTTTAGATATTGCTCCAATTAATGGCGTTGTAAGTAGCGTAACTTCGCCTGTTTATTTTACAAGATCTGTTGAAGTTGTACAAGGGGGAAACGGAAATATTCAACAATATAATCATGAAGTGTTTGTTGACCCTAGTATTCATAATTTTCAATTGTTGTTTAACGGATCTACCTTAACACCAATAAGCTCTAGCATTGATGGTGTTACTGGTGTTACAACCTTAATATATAATATTAATCTGACACAAGCGCCTTTTAATGTTGCTACAGCAAATGAAGATGGAGATCAACAGTTTGAAAATGGCGAAAAATTTATTTTTGAGGAAAGGTTTGCAATATTGAATTGTGATAATACAAATATTTCACATACTGTTTTTTGGGGATGTAATAGTGAAGAATGCCAAAGAAGTGGATTAAAATCTGGAGCCATTCTGTTAGGGAACGAGCTACCCGAATTAAAATTAACACAACTAGAAGGCTCTAATGATATTTGCGCAACCAATCATTTTAGAGTCAGAATTGAAAATACAGGAACGGATGCGGGGTCTTCGGGTCTTGATGTTTATATAAACATAGGGCTAGGACATAATGTTTCTCCTATTACAAGTTATAATTCAAACCCATTTTGGGCGTATGATTATCTAGGTACAAGAAGTTTAAGTAATGTACATTTTACAAATGGTCCCGCTGTGATACCAACATTTAATAATCCTTCAACTTTGTATCCCGCAAGAGGTTCTGGAACGACCGTGGCAATACCCCCAAATTTTTTAACTATTGACCCCGATGGCCCAGGTGTAGGGCTTGAAGATTTAGATCAAGATGGATTTTATGATGATCTTGCACCGGGCGAATCTACAATTATAGAACTAGATATTGATTATAGTCCACGCTCTAACTGTGGTACAGGAAGATTTGATTATATTGGTTGGGAGCACTTGTATTTTGATGTGAATATTAAAAATCAATGTTTAGAACCAAAAGATGCCAAACGCTTAGATTTTGGCTACAGAAACTTAATAAGAGATTATTTAAGAGCTACAGAAATAGATGGTGATAAAGATATATCTGATGGAGATTCTTTTGAATTGTGTATTACACCAGCCATGTTTAGTAATGTATCTTTAAATGGAAATAATGCCCTGTCATCGAGCCCTGATAGTGAGTTTTCTGTCAGTATTAATGTGCCGGATGGTGTAACTATTGATGCTACCAATGCCAATGCAGGTTTATTTACCCAGACAGGAAATATCATTACCTATTCTACAACCAATTTACGTAATTATCCTAATGTGTTACAGAATGAGCTCCCGGCGACAAATGGTGAATTATGTATTCCGCTAGCATTTAATTGTGCTGCATATACGGCTACAAATGCTTCAAGTGCATTTGCTGTTGGTTATACAACAAATCTAACTCTAAGGGATACAAATGGAAATATATGTTTTGACGAAGATATCCATTGCGGAAGTTTCGAACCGGTAAATACACATGGCTGTTTTGGTGGTTGTAACGGGCCAACAATTAAAGCATTTGATACATTTAGAACTTCAGCAGGTTGGACAGACAATACACAAAACACAAGAGTTGATTTATCTCAAGCGGTAGCTAATGGTTATGAATTACAAAATTATTTGGTAGGAGATACTATGAAGATAAAAACAAAAGCTGTAATCAATAACTACACTACAGACAATATGTTTTTTGAAATAAAGTATTCAACAGTCGGAAATGCACTAGGCGCGAGTACTATTGAGTATATAGATGGTATCATAAATGTCTATGACAGTTCATCAGGTACAACTACCGCAATACAAACATTAACAAGTGCACCAATTGTTGTGAGTTCAGGTGACAATCATACCGCAACATTTGATATAAGTTCTTATAAAGACTTATATGATAACTTATTGTTTGATAATGCAGATTCTATTTTCATATCTTTAAATTATAGGTTTAATTTGAATCAGGCAAATTCTAATTTGCATAAGCTCACCAATTTTAGAGGAGAATTTTATACAAGAGATCTATCAAATAATAAAATTTCTTGTGATACTTGGGGTTCAGAAGCATCTGTTTTAAGAGTACGACATCATTTTGGTGCTAGTGTTGTACGATTTAAAAATTGTGAAGATGGTTTTTTAAGAATACATTCATCTCAAATTTCAAATGCTGGCGATTTGTTCCCTAATGAATATAGACCACCATTTGGGTATGAAAGTACAAGAATAACTTTACCAGATGGTTTTGAATTTACGAGCAGAGCAGAAGTAAATAATAACCAAGGAACGTTTTCATTGGCAAATAATGGAATAGCATTTTCTCAAGTGGGCAATGTTATTACTTTAACACCAACTGCAAGTTTTAGAAACGGTGATCAACAAAATACTTATTACCCTAGAGCATCGGTTTGGGTAAAAGGAACCTGTACTGCAGACGTAACAGGTCCTGTTACTTATGAACCCAGTCACAGACAATTTCATTATGGAGCCAATACCCTAGAACCACCAGTAAGTAGAATACGTAGTGTAGATTATACTAAACCTACTTTTATTTTACAACCTGCTAGTTCATCTATAATAAATGGAGATAATACCGTAGCAGATTTTGATATAAATGTAACCAATACTTCTTTTGGAAGTGGCTCTGTAGATTATAATTGGATAAGAGTTTCACCAAACCCTAATGTAACGGTAATTGGCGCATTTGATATTACTGGTGGCGGTTCAATACCGTTAAATATATTGCAGTCAGGAGGTACTACATGGGTAGAAATAGGGTCGATTACTAATAATGCTTCAAAAGATATTAGAATTAGAGCGAATTATACTTCTTGTAGTGATCAGATTTTAACATTTTCTCATGGCTGGGATTGTGTGGCGTATCCTACACTCGCAGAATATGTAAACCTAACCAGTCAATGTTATGAAGATGAAACCCAATTAACACTTTCTCCAAGAAGTTCTGAGGTGCAACTAACAATTATAGATCAACCTACGGCACGTATAGATATGTGTGATGCATTTCATATTAAATTACAAGTAAATAGTGCACAGTTAGCATTTTTATTAAATCCAAGAGTTGAGTTTACCATTCCTTCAGGAATTTCATCATTAGACAT
>CAZHYX010000077.1:0-11126 GCA_964536675.1 uncultured Flavobacteriaceae bacterium | reverse complement strand
CGACATTATGATGTTAAATTGGTATAAATGATTATAATGACCATAAAGCAGATGCCATAAATAGTAGAAAAGGTAATTATTTATTTGGAGCAAAGTCAACTAAAAGTCAACTGACTTCAATTCCGATAAAAACAGTAGTTATTATCCTTCCTTTTATTATCTTATTTACTATAATTTCAGGCTTTAAAATGTTGTTATTATTGTTGTTCATGATAGCTATAAACATAGTATATAATTTTAAACCATTTAGGATAAAGGAAAGACCTCCTTTTGAAATTTGTATTCAAATAGGCTATGTTTTTACAGCTTTTTTCAGTGTAGCATTGAACGATTTGCAAATGTTACCTTGGCAAACCATTCTGTATTTATCATTATTTGCCTTTCAAGCTCATATTGCAGGTGAGATTATGGATATAGAGCCAGATTTAAAAGCAGGTAAAAGAACAACAGCAACTTTAATTGGTAGAAAGAATACAAAGTTTTTAATGTTAGGTTTACTTATTATTGAAACCTATATTTTGTCTTTTTGGTTTGAAGATTATGTGTTGGCAGGCTTTTTAGCAATCTTTTCTTTATGGTTGCTACTAGATATTTTTATTTTTTTTAAGGAAAAACCTTATAGTTTATCACAAATGAAATTGTTTGGTTATGCTATGAATATTTCTGCCATAGCATCTATGATTTGGATATTATATGCTGGTAAGCTTTTACAACCTGTTTTTTAATAATACAAAGGCTTTTCATTGTCCTGTATTAATCTTAAATTTGCCACTTCAAAATTATTATTACTAAGACCTCAACATAAATTAATGAGAATTTAATTTTTAGGATTGTCCCCTTGAGGCAAGCGAATAACAAAATACATTTTGTTATGAAGATTGAGGCGTAGCCTATTAGGGGTGTAAAATAATAGCTTTTATTACTATAAGAAAATTTGTAAAAAAAGATAATGAGTTACCATTTCAATGAAATAGAAGCCAAATGGCAAAAATACTGGGCAGAAAATAAAACTTTTCAGGCAATCAATCCAAACGATTCCCCCTCCTTTGGAGGGAGTCAGGGGGAGGAGAAACCCAAATATTATGTGTTGGATATGTTTCCGTATCCATCAGGAGCAGGTTTGCATGTTGGGCATCCATTAGGTTATATTGCCAGCGATATTTACGCGCGTTATAAACGTCATAAAGGGTTTAATGTATTACATCCTCAAGGTTATGATAGTTTCGGATTACCTGCTGAGCAATATGCTATACAAACAGGGCAACATCCAGCGGTAACAACCGAAGAAAATATCAAGACTTATAGGCGTCAATTAGATAGAATAGGTTTTTCATTTGACTGGAGTAGAGAAGTCCGTACCTCAGATCCGAAATTCTATAAATGGACACAGTGGATTTTTATTCAACTATACAACTCATGGTATAATAAAGATACTGATAAAGCAGAAGATATAAGTAATTTGGTTTCCATTTTTTCTACAAAAGGGAATATTGCTGTTAACGCTTCCGCGGATGATGACATATCCCATCCTAAATCCTTCCCAAAGGGAAGGACTTCCCATATTTTTACAGCAGATGAGTGGAATGGATTTTCCGAAAAACAACAACAAGAAATATTAGCGAAATACAGATTGACTTATTTATCAGAAACCGAAGTGAATTGGTGTCCAGCATTAGGAACCGTCCTGGCTAACGACGAAATTATAAATGGTGTTTCTGAGCGTGGCGGGCATCCGGTAGTACGTAAAAAAATGAAGCAATGGTCTATGCGAATTACCGCTTATGCACAACGTTTATTAGACGGATTAAACACTATCGATTGGCCACAACCCTTAAAAGATTCACAAACAAATTGGATTGGAAAATCTGTGGGGGCAACTGTAAAATTCCCCATCCTATCCTTCCTTAAAGGGGGAGAGAAATTAGACTCTGAAAATCAGACTTTAAAAAGACCTGGATACTTGACTGGTGGAAATAATTCTCATTTGTTGATTGAAAAAGCCCAAGAAATGAGAGCTAACCCCACTCAAGCAGAAGCAGTTCTTTGGCAACAATTAAAAAGTAAACAATTAAACGATAAGTTTAGACAACAACATTTAATAGATGATTTTATCGTTGATTTTGTATGCTTGTCGAAAAAACTAATTATTGAAGTAGATGGAAAGATTCATGACGAACAAGTAGATAAAGATCAAGAGCGAACAGACATACTCAATAAATTAGGCTATAAAGTTATTCGTTTCAAAAACGAAGAAGTAATCGGTAATATTGATACGGTAGTTTCAACAATCAAAAAGGAGTTAGAATCAGCTCCCCTTTCCTTTGGAAAGGGGTCGGGGGATAGGATTGATGTCTTCACCACCCGCCCCGACACTATTTTCGGAGTTTCATTTATGACCCTAGCCCCAGAACACGAACTTGTGTCAAAAATTACAACAGCCGAGCAAAAAGAAGCAGTTGAAGCGTATATAGAAAAAACAGCAAAACGTTCTGAACGCGAAAGAATGGCAGATGTAAAAACCATTTCAGGTGTGTTTACGGGTGCTTATGCAGAGCATCCTTTTACAAAAAAACCAATTCCGATTTGGATAGGCGATTATGTATTAGCAGGTTACGGTACCGGTGCAGTAATGTCTGTACCTTGTGGTGACCAGCGCGATTATGATTTTGCCAAGCATTTTGATATTGACATTCCGAATATTTTTGAAGGTGTCGATATTAGCGAAGAAGCTTTTACTGATAAAGAAAAAACAATCATTGCAAATAGTAATTTCTTAAACGGAATGAACTATAAAAAAGCCACCAAACGTGCTATTTACGAATTAGAACAATTAGAGCAAGGTAAAGGAAAAATCAATTATAGATTACGTGATGCGGTGTTTAGTCGTCAGCGTTATTGGGGAGAACCATTTCCAGTCTATTATAAAGACGGACTCCCACAAATGATCGATGAAAAGTATTTACCAATTCATTTACCAGAAGTAGAAAAGTATTTACCTACTGAAGATGGTAAACCACCATTAGGAAATGCTACACATTGGGCTTGGGATACAAATACAAATCAAATTGTAAGTAACGATAAGTTAAGTCCCCCTTCGGGGGGTTTAGGGGGAGTCTATCCTCTCGAATTAAACACCATGCCAGGTTGGGCAGGAAGCTCCTATTACTTTAACCGATATATGGATCCCCATAATGAAGAGGAGATCTTCTCAAAAGAAGCTATTAATTATTGGCAGGATGTTGACTTGTATATTGGAGGTAGTGAGCATGCAACGGGACATTTATTATACTCACGTTTTTGGCAAAAATTCTTGTTTGACAAAGGTTTGGTACCTGTAGATGAATATGCTAAAAAACTGATAAATCAAGGTATGATCTTAGGGACGAGTGCGTTTGTTTATAGAGTTTTTCCTGTTGGAGATAAACCTCTTCTAATGAGTGCAAATAATCCAATATTTGTTTCAAAAGAGATTCATACAATTTTAAATGAGGTTGATGAAGAGGGCTTATTTAAAAATAAAAATGGAAGTAATGTTTATCATGGTATTTTAAATTTACTTTCAGATAAATTTAAAGGAGTCTTAGATATACAAACTTTCCCGATTCATATAGATGTTTCTTTAGTAAATTCATCAAACGAACTAGATATTGAAGTATTTAAAGGTTCCAGAGAAGAATATAAAAATGCAGAATTTTTATATGAAGTAGACGGTCAAGTCCTTCCCTTTGGGAAGGATTTAGGATGGGAAGTAGGTCGCGAAGTCGAAAAAATGTCAAAGTCCAAATACAACGTAGTCAATCCAGATGCCATTTGCGAGCAATACGGAGCAGACAGTTTAAGGCTTTACGAAATGTTTTTAGGTCCGTTAGAACAAGCAAAACCTTGGAATACCGCTGGTATTACAGGTGTGCATGGTTTTTTAAAGAAGTTGTGGAAACTATATTCCCCCTTTACTTCCCCAGAAGGGGAAAAACTGGGTGCGATTTCTTCCCCTTCGGGGGAGTTAGAGGGCGATTCAAGGGAGGAATTAAAGACTTTACACAAAACCATCAAAAAATTAGAAGAAGACATTGAGAATTTTTCATTTAACACCTCAGTTTCTACCTTTATGATAGCTGTAAATGAATTGACTGCTCAAAAATGTACAAATAAAGAAATTTTAGAACCATTATTGATTTTAATTTCGCCTTATGCACCACATATTGCAGAAGAATTATGGTCTAAATTGGGTCATACGGAGTCCATTTCAACAGTTCCTTTTCCTGTTTTTGAAGAAAAATATTTGGTAGAGAGTACAAAGACCTATCCTATTTCCTTTAATGGTAAAATGCGTTTTACTATGGAATTGTCATTAGACTTAAGCAAAGAAGAGATTGAGGCAGCAGTAATGGCACATGAAAAAACAAAAGCGCAATTACAAGGACGTACTCCTAAAAAAGTAATTGTAGTACCCGGTAAAATTGTAAATATTGTTGGCTGATGATATTTAATATTGAAGTTGTAGGATTAATAGCTGGTGCTTTGACAACAGCGGCATATTTACCTCAAGTGCGTAAAACTTGGAAAACAAAATCAGTAAAAGAATTGTCCTTAACAATGTATTTGGTAATGTTTATTGGTGTTATGCTTTGGTTAACATACGGGATATTGATTGGTAGCATTTCAATTATTTTAGCCAATATTGTAACCGGGATATTGACTTCAATGCTTATTTATTTTAAATTGAAGTATAAATAAGAGTAGGATAAAGGACTTTGTAATTGTTTTATATGTAGAATATTAGTTATTTTTACTTCAAATTAAATGCTTATGAACAAAATTATAACATTACTTATTGTAGTGTTTACTTTCCAAATTGGTTTCTCACAAGAATTATATGTGGGTGCTAACTCAGAATTTTACTTAAAAAAGGATATGCCTTTTACAACAAGTAATACTATAGTTACACTTAATCCTTTGGGTATTTTCTCTATTGAGGCAGGTACTAATTGGGGTTTGCCTAGTGAATATGTCAACGGAAAAGTAATAGCTTACGGTACAGGGCTAACCAAATTACCAATAGGTAATAATGGTGTGTATGCTCCGGTTATGGCGAATCATACAGGAAACATAAACGGGTCTTATTTTAACTCAGCACCAACAAGTGGAACAAACGGAACCGATGTTGATGCAGTATCAACTGTAGAATATTGGGAATTAACAGGAGATGCAATAATCACTTTACCTTGGAACACAGATAGTGATATTACAACTTTGGTAAATGACAATGGAGGCGTATTAAATTCGGTTGCTATTGTTGGACTCAATGGCGGTATTTGGGATTTGGTAAGTGCTTCAAGCACAAATACAGTAACAGGTAGTCTTACAACAGGTGATGTTACCAGTGATAATGCTAATGAAGTTGATTTAAACGGATTTTCACAATTTACTTTTGGTATAGATCATCAAGTGGTTTTGGCTATAGATGATTTATTTTTAACTACAGAGATCAATATTATTTCAAACCCTATTGGTATCAGTGAAAATATAAGATTTAATTCTTCAAATGATTTTACAGGATTACAAGTAACATTGTATGATATAAGTGGGCGAAAACTACAATTTTATAAAAACATTTTTTCAAATAATGGAACAGGTATTTTACAGAAACCAAATGTATCTGGTGGAATATACTTTTTAAGATTTGAACAAGAAGGGAAACAAGGAATCAAAAAAATAATTATTGAATAAGATAAACGTACAATTATGAATAATAATATAAAATTAATCACTTTATTATCTTTTATCTCCTTAGCAAGTTTTGCACAAGTAGGTATAGGAACAACAACACCAGATGCATCTTCAGCACTTGATATAACTGCAACAGATAAAGGGTTTTTAATGCCAAGAATGACAACAACTCAAAGGACAGCAATTGCGAGTCCTGCTGAAGGTTTACAAGCATATGATACAGATACAAAATCTATCTGGACTTTTGATGGAACAGTATGGAAAGAAGGAGCTGGAGGTGCCGGAAAATTTGTAGATGGCGCTACTCCTGATATAGCCTATTACGATGGTAAAGTAGGTATTGGGATAAATACTTTTTCAGATGCGCACAAATTATATGTAAAAGGCATAAAAACTACTGATGAAACAAATACAGCAGTACGAATTGATGCAGATTATAATGGCACTGGAGCCAGTGAAGCAACTTATGGTTTAGTTGCATTTGCAAGAAATGTAGGTACTGCAACTGTTGATTTTGCTATTGGGACACAAGGTGTAGTCGATAATCAGAATGGGGCAGGAACTATTACAACAGCACTCGGATCATGGCCCCAAGTTAATAATTGGGGAACTATGGGTTCTGCATTCGGACTATTTTCTTCTGTAAATAATAACTCAGGTACAATCACTACTGCACAAAATTTGAGTGCCAGTACATTTAATGTTGCAGGTAATCAAATTGACACATCTATTACTGGTTATTTAGCTACTACTAATAATGGTACAATAAATACAGCCTATGGTTTATTTATTGAATATATTGAAGATGCGACAGCAACCACAACAGATAGTTACGCATTATATATAAACGCTAATTTTAACAAAGGGACAAATGAAAACTTTGCTGTTTATTCTGCTTCTGATGCTGATTCTTACTTAGAAGGAAATGTCGGTATAGGCACATCTGCCCCACAACAAAAAGTACATATTAGTGGAGCCATGCGTTTAGAACCTCAAGCTGCTGAACCTACTACGGGAGATTTAGGTGATTTATATGTGAATACTGATGGTAATCTCTATTTTCATGATGGTACATCATGGAGGGCGGTGCAATTGGAGCCTTAAGAATAAATGATTAAGATATTTTTGGATAATAAAAAAATGTTACTACATTTGTCATTATAGAAGAAAAACATGAATACAATTTTAAATAATATTTGGTGGTGGAACTCTCGAAACTCAAAATCGTGAACATAAACCTATAGTATATTTAAATTATAATATAAAGGCTTGTCAATCACGACAAGCCTTTTTTCTTTTAAATAAATTCCCGTCATTTCCGCGGAGGCGGAAATCTAAAAAAGAGAAAAATAAAAGTCTAAAATAACAAACATGAAATACCTTGAAGGCACATATTTTTATGTTTACATTATAGCAAACAAGAAGAATGGTGTTATTTATATAGGTATGACAGGTGATATTAAAAACAGAATGTATCAACATAAGAATAAATCATCAAAAGGATTTTCTAGTAGATATAATTTAAACATTTTGGTTTATTATGAAAAATTTAATTTTCCCAATCCTGCGATAAGAAGGGAAAAACAAATAAAAAAATGGAATAGGCAATGGAAAATAAATTTAATTAATGATTTAAATCCTGACTGGAACGATTTAACATGGATGTTTAACAATTAAATTATGAGATTTCCGCCTTCGCGGAAATGACAAGAAATGAAATACAATCTTAAAACATATTCAAAAAAAATATTAGCAGATACAATTACTCCGGTAAGTGTATATCTAAAGATAAGAGATAAATTCCCGAATAGTATTCTATTAGAAAGTAGTGATTATCGTGCTAATGATAATAGTTTTTCTTATATCTGTTGCAATCCGATTGCCTCTATAAAAGTAAAAGATGAAATAATTACCCAAACCTTTCCGGATGGAAGTTCAACACAACAACAAATTACTAAAAACACAAATGTATCAGATAAAATTAACAGTTTTACACAACAATTTGAAGTTAAAAAAGACGAAAATTTTAAATTCATAAACAACGGAATTTTCGGTTATACGGCCTATGATGCCGTTCGTTATTTTGAAGATATAAAAATTACGAAGAAGAAAGATAATCTTCATATTCCTGATATATATTATACTGTATATCAGAATATTATCGCAATTAATCATTTCAAAAATGAAGCCTATATTTTTGCACATTGTTTTGATACAGAAAGCAATACAGATGAAATTCATCATCTGATAAAATCAACTAATTTTCCAGCATATAATTTTACTACTGATGGAGAAATTTCATCAAATTTAACTGATCAAGAATACAAGCAACATGTTGAGCTTGCTAAAAAACATTGTGCTCGTGGTGACGTGTTTCAATTAGTATTATCAAAAAGATTCACGCAAGATTTTAAAGGAGATGAATTTAATGTATATCGTGCATTGCGTAGCATCAATCCTTCTCCTTATCTATTTTATTTTGATTATGGAGATTTTAAAATTTTTGGTAGTTCGCCTGAAGCACAATTAATAGTAAATAAAGGGCAAGCTGAAATCCACCCAATTGCAGGTACCATTAAACGTACAGGCAATGATGAAAAAGATGCTGAATTAGCTAGGCAATTATCTGATGATGAAAAAGAAAATGCAGAGCATGTTATGCTGGTTGATTTGGCTCGTAATGATTTAAGCAGACATGGAAACCAAGTAAAAGTTGAGACTTACAGAGAAGTGCAGTTTTTTTCTCATGTAATTCATTTGGTAAGCAAAGTGACTGGGAAGAAACATAAAGAAACACCAACAATGCAAGTGGTTGCAGATACCTTTCCGGCAGGGACATTGAGCGGAGCACCAAAACATATGGCAATGCAGCTTATTGAAAAATATGAAAAAGTAAATCGAGATTTTTACGGTGGTGCCATTGGGTTTATGGATTTTGAAGGTAATTTTAACCACGCCATTATGATTCGTACTTTTTTAAGTAAAAATCATCAATTACATTGGCAGGCTGGTGCCGGATTGGTATCAAAATCTGATCCAGAAAGTGAGTTACAAGAAGTGTATCATAAATTAGGAGCACTAACAAAAGCACTAAAGATTGCAGAAAGAATATAAATTAATAAATCCCCTTTCCTTTGGAAAGGGTTAGGGATAGGAATGAAAAGAATACTAATCATAGATAATTATGACAGTTTTACTTATAACTTAGTCCATTATTTAGAGGATTTAGCTTGCCAAGTAACTGTAAAACGAAACGACCAATTGACTTTAAAAGAAGTTGAACCATTTGATAAAATTGTCTTATCTCCGGGTCCTGGTATTCCAGATGAGGCAGGTTTACTCAAAGAAATCATAAAGGAATATGCACCAACCAAAAGTATTTTGGGTGTATGTTTAGGACAACAAGCAATAGGAGAAGTTTTTGGTGGTAGTATTATCAATTTAGATACTGTATTTCATGGTGTAGCAACCAGTATAGATATTATAGTTGATGATGAACCTCTCTTTAACGGGTTAAAAAAAACAATTGAAGTAGGTAGATACCATTCTTGGGTAGTAGATACCAATTTACCCGATAAACTGGAAGCTACATCAGTAGATAATAACGGACAAATAATGTCGTTACGTCATAAAAAGTATGACGTAAAAGCAGTGCAATTTCATCCAGAATCAGTATTAACTCCAGATGGGAAAAAGATATTAGAAAACTGGGTTAAAAGTTAGCAGTATTCAGTCAATAGTCGGCAGTAAAAAATTATATAATTAAAAATTCCCTTTCCTTTGGAAAGGGTTAGGGATAGGAATGAAACAATTATTAAACAGACTCATCAATCACGAAACCATCTCAAAAGAAGAGGCAAAGCAAGTATTGGTAAATATTTCAAAAGGCGATTATAACCAAAGTCAGATAGCTTCCTTTTTAACCGTTTATATGATGAGAAGTATAACTATTGAAGAACTAGAAGGTTTTCGAGATGCCCTATTAGATTTGTGTTTAGCAGTCGATTTTTCTCATTATAATACGGTTGATTTATGCGGGACAGGAGGTGATGGTAAAAATACATTTAATATATCAACCTTATCTTCATTTGTAACAGCTGGGGCAGGAATAAAAGTTACCAAACATGGTAATTACGGAGTATCTTCCATTTCAGGTTCTAGTAATGTTATGGAGTATTTAGGTATTAAATTTAGTAATGAAAAAGACTATTTAGAAAAATGTTTAGACCAAGCTGGAATATGCGTATTGCATGCACCATTATTTCATCCGGCTATGAAAAATGTAGCGCCTACCCGTAAAGAATTGGGTGTAAAAACTTTTTTTAATATGCTAGGACCTATGGTAAACCCGTCTTTTCCTAAAAACCAGATAGTAGGCGTTTTTAATTTAGAATTAGCGAGGTTATACGGATATTTATATCAAAATACCGATAAGAATTTTACTATTTTATATACATTAGATGGCTATGATGAAATTTCATTAACTGGAAACACGAAAGTTATCTCTAATAAAACAGAAACGATGCTTTCTCCAGAAATTTTTGGAGTACAGCAAATAAAACAACAAGATATTTTTGGAGGAAATACTGTAAAAGATTCCGCAGAAATTTTCATGAAGGTGATTAGTGGTAAGGGAACTGAGGCGCAGAATAATGTAGTTTCCGCTAATGCAGGAATGGCAATTGCTACCGTGAAAAACCTAAGTCCAAAAGAAGGGTTTGAGTTGGCAAAAGGATCATTGTTAAGTGGTAAAGGGTTTGAAGCATTGAATAAATTACAGTTAATAAGTCAGCGATAGGCAGTTGCAGTTTGCAGTTAATAAATAAGATAATTTTTATTCATTCGAGCGTGTCAACCTCAAGCACTGTCGAGAGACGAGAATTAATTGAATAATTTTTAAGAATAAGTAAAAACTAAATGTCATTACGAGGAGAGAAGCGACGTGGTAATCTCTTAAAAAAAATAGAATGAATATTTTAGACAAAATCATAAAAGATAAACACAAAGAAGTAGCTTTAAAAAAGGAATATATTCCAGTTCAAATAATAGAGCAAATACCTTTTTTTGAACGACAAACAATTTCATTAGTTAACAGGCTGAAAAACAGTAAAACAGGAATCATAGCTGAATTTAAACGTCGGTCACCATCAAAATCAATAATTAACACTACAGCAATTGTTGAAGATGTTGCAATAGGTTACGAAAATGCAGGAGTTTGTGGTATGTCTATTTTAACAGATGAAATTTATTTTGGAGGTACTTTAGATGATTTAGTTTTAGCTAGAGAAAACTGTAATATACCTTTATTAAGAAAAGATTTTATCATTGATGAGTATCAACTATTAGAAGCAAAGGCCTTTGGTGCAGATGTTATTTTATTAATTGTAACAGTACTA
>CAZHYX010000076.1:0-11192 GCA_964536675.1 uncultured Flavobacteriaceae bacterium | reverse complement strand
ATTAGTTTATTATATCTGCCCGTATTGTAATTTTTTATATGAACAGTTGCGCCAACTATTGGATTTCCGCTATTTCTATTTACAACTTGATACTTATAATTTCCTGCACTAATATTTTCAATTAAAGTAAGGTCTGTAACCTGAATAAAACTATAGGCAAAGGTATTTTCGCTAGTATAATCTTTTTTTGTTGAAGCAAAGATCAAATAATTACCATGTGCTAATTCAGGAACCAACACTTCAGTTCTGTGTTGCTGATAATCTTTTTCATTACGTAGTTTGGCATCCCAAGTTTTAATGATTTTTAGTTCATTAATAAAAGCGATTTTAGTAAAGTCATTATAAATTTGGTTTAATTTTTTTTGTTGCTTTTTGCTAATTTTTAGAGCTTTAAAATAGATTTGCTCAGTATTTTTATAGTTAATTAATAAGCGTGAAGGTTTATGAATAGGAATAAATTTTTCGGCAGTAATTTGTAGACTTTTACTTAAAATCTGACTTTGTAAACTTTTACACTTTTCAGCGCCATTAGATGTTGGGAATTTGGCTATAGCTTCTTTACATATTTTCAAAGCTTCTTTGCGTTTCCAACGATTGTCTTCTTTTTCTAAAGGAATATAACTATTAGCTTGCTCATTTAATAATAATGCAATTTTATAATAGACTTCTGTTACTATTTTATCATTTTGATATATTGCTTTCAGTTCTTGCAGTGTTTTTAGATATACTTTATCTTTGTTATTAAAAACAGCATTATTTCTTACAAAATCTAAGCGGTCTAAGGTTAGTGCAACTAAGGCGTTTGGTTTTTTGTCTCTTAAATGGAATAGGGTTAAGTTTTTATAGATACGTAAAGCATGTAATTGCTGTGATAAACTATCTTTTGTATTAAATTGTTCTCTTACAAATTCGTCATTTGTACTTAATAATTGTTGATTGTCAATTTCAAATTTATAGGATGGTCTTTTTAAATTTCGCTCATCATTTTTGTAAAAGTCAATAGCTCTATGCGCTAAAAAATCATATACTGTAGGTCTGTATGTTTTTGAATTCTTCTGAAGGTTTAGAATATCATCAAATTGACTTATATCAGTTTGTTGCGTTTGTAAAGCATTTTCTAATGATCTTTGATAATGTTGATGCGTTTCTTCGAAAATGGTTTGCAAATCCCATGTTCTAAAATCGGTTGAATCTACCTTTTCGGAGGTGTTTGTCCTATTGTAAAATTTCCATCTATTTTGTTGAAAATATTGCCAGTATAGATCAGCTAAAATGCTCTCTAAGATGTTTTTTGAAGGATATTTAGCATCAGCAATTTCATTTTTTAAATCATTGATAATTTTTAGTTGAGCATCTTCTTCTAAAGTCAAAGCATACTTTGATTTGTAGAGTAGTGCTTTAATAAGTTGCGGACTATTATTCGTGCGCTTCGCTTTTTTATAGATTTTTTCTACTTCAGCTAAAGCCGATTTAGGTAATCCCTTAGACTCAAATTGCTTAATGATTTTCCACTGCTCATTATAAACATCATATTTGTCTGATTGTGCTTTTATAGTGGTTGAAAATAAAAGAATGATTCCTAAAATTATAATTGATTTTTGCATGGCATATCTTTTTGAATACTCAAATTACCATCAAAAATAAGGAAAGTACAAGCCAAAATGAGTGAATAGGTTCTTTTTTTAGGTAAAATGCTCTTTTGAGTTAGTAAATTCGAAATTAACACTTACAAGGTTTTTAAAACCTTGTAAGAAAAAGGTATAAGTTTTTTTACCATTATTTATCCTGCAAGGTCTCGAAAGACCTTGTAGGTATATTTCTTATATCAATTTGATATTCGTATTTTTACATTTTCTAACACATTTAGCTTAGCGTCTTTGCGCCATTGCGAGAAACTTAAATTAATGAATATACATTTTATAGCCATTGGCGGAAGTGCCATGCACAACCTTGCATTAGCTTTAAAACAAAAAGAATACCAAATAACAGGAAGTGATGACACCATTCATGAACCTTCAAAGTCACGTTTAGAAACGAAAGGGTTATTACCAAATGAATTTGGTTGGTTTCCTGAAAAGATACATTTAGAGTTAAATGCTATTATTTTAGGAATGCATGCTAAAGCGGATAATCCTGAACTGTTAAAAGCCCAAGGATTAGGATTGACAATTTATTCATATCCTGAATTTTTGTATCAACAGTCTATAGATAAAACACGTGTAGTAATTGGAGGTTCTCATGGTAAGACTTCAATTACTTCAATGATTTTACATGTACTTCATTTTCATGAAAAAAGAGTAGATTATATGGTTGGCGCACAATTAGAGGGTTTTGATACCATGGTGCATTTAACTGATGAAAATGAATTTATGGTGTTAGAAGGTGATGAGTATTTAAGTTCGCCTATTGACCGTCGCCCGAAATTTCATTTATACAAACCAAACATTGCTTTATTAAGTGGAATTGCTTGGGATCATATCAATGTATTTCCAACATTCGATAATTACTTAGAACAGTTCAGAATTTTTATTAAAAAAATGACTAACGGAGGTATTTTGGTGTATAATGATGAAGATGTTGAAGTAAAAAGGATCGTAGAAGAAAGTAATCATCCTATTAAAAAATATCCGTATCAAACTCCGACTTATACCATTGAAAATGGAACCACTTTTTTAGATACTTCTGACGGAAAGTTACCCTTAGAAATTTTTGGCAAACATAATTTACAGAATCTTGCTGGTGCAAAATGGATTTGCCAACATATGGGCATAGATGAAGATGATTTTTATGAAGCCATTAGTAGTTTTAAAGGTGCAAGTAAACGCTTAGAAAAAGTAGCAGAAAACAAGTCAACAGTAATTTTTAAAGATTTTGCACATTCGCCGAGTAAAGTGGAGGCTACAACCAATGCTGTTAAAGAACAATATCATGATAGAACAGTATTGGCATGTTTAGAATTACATACTTATAGTAGTTTAAATGCTGAATTTTTAAAAGAGTATAAAGGTGCTTTAGATGCAGCTGATAAAGCTGTTGTTTTTTATTCACCACATGCGGTGGAAATCAAAAAATTAGAAAAAGTCACAAAAGAACAGATTGCAAATGCTTTTAAACGTGATGACTTGATTATTTATACAGACCCAAAAGAGTTTAGAGAGTTTTTATTTTCACAGAATTTAGAAAATACTGCCTTGCTTTTAATGAGCTCTGGTAATTATGGAGGATTGAATTTTGAGGAGCTTGGAAATAGTGTTCAATAAGTAGTTAGTATTATAAAAAAAGTATCGTCTTTGCGAGTGGAACAAAGTGAAACGTGGCAATCTCTTAATTGATTATGAGACTGTCACGTTTTATTTAAAAAAATAAAACACCACCCCGTCTTTTTGCTAAGGCAAAAACCCTTGCCTTGCCGGTAGGTATCCCTCCATGAAAAGGTCACTTCCTAGCTAGTGGCATTGAATAATTTTTAACCTTTTGAAATATAAGATTTAACTATATGTCACATTGAGCATAGTCGAAATGCTTTGAAATATCAATATAAAAGTCCTTCGTTAAGCTTCGCTTTCTATCTTCAATACAAATATATTTGTATTTCGATAATGCTCAGGAAGACATACTAACTGGAGATTGCCTTATTCTAGGAAATGACCCTTGAAAAAAGGAGGGGAGTTTAGTACAAAACTAAAAATAAACTCCTTCCCTTAAACAAAGGGAAGGTGGCTTATTCGAAGAATAAGACGGAAGGGTTACAATGTTTCTTAGCTTAATAATCTTATAGTTTATAGAAGGTATTTTTATTTAATCTTCACTAACTTTTAATACCAATTTTCCCATTTTTTCTCCAGAGAATAGTCGTAAAAACGTTTCATGAAAATTCTCAATACCTTCATAAATGTCTTCTTTAGATTTTAATTTTCCTTGCATCATCCATTGTCCCATTTGCTGTGCTGCTTTTCCATAATCTTTAGCATAATCAAAAACAACCATTCCTTTCATTGATGCTCTGCTTACTAATAATGACATATAATTTGCAGGGCCTTTTACAGCTGTAGTATTATTGTATTGTGAAATTGCTCCGCAAATCACAATTCGTGCATGCATAGCTAACCTACCTAATGCAGCATCTAAAATTTCCCCGCCTACATTATCAAAATACACATCAATTCCCTTAGGGAAATACTCCTTTATTTTTGCTTTGATATCATCATTTTTATAATCGATTGCTCCATCAAAACCCAGTTCATCCACTAAGTAGTTACACTTATCTGCTCCGCCGGCAATACCAATTATTTTACAATTTTTAATTTTGGCTATTTGTCCAACTACGCTCCCTACAGCACCCGCAGCACCTGAAACTAACACGGTATCACCTTCTTTGAGTTCGCCTACTTCTAAAATTCCGAAATAAGCAGTCATTCCCGGCATTCCCAATGTACCTAAATATATAGGTAGTGGTGCTAATGATGGATCAACCTTATGATAACCTTTACCATCGGTAACAATATATTGTTGTACACCAGTTTGACCATAAACATGGTCTCCCTCTTTAAAATTAGGATTATTAGATGTAATAACTTTGCCTACACCGCCCGCTCTCATTACTTCATCAATCTGAACAGGCGAAATGTATGATCTTGTATCATTCAACCATCCTCGCATAGCAGGGTCTAATGAAATATATTCACATTTTATTAAAAATTCACTTTCTTTCAGTTCAGGTGTATTCGTTTGTATTAAAGCCCAAGTATCTTTTTTTGGTAAACCTACAGGTCTTTTTTTTAGTACTAATTGTTTATTTTGTATCATGATTATTAGATAGTTATCACTTAGTTAACTTTTATTCATTTGTAATTTCAATTCCGCTACTCAATTCTAATATTTTTTTATGAACGTTTCATTTGTTTTTGGGCTTATGTATTAATATGAGTTTTAAAACCCTTTATTGTTTTATGTGGCTGTAGTTTAAAGTGGTGTCGTTAATTGTATATTTTAACCACAAGGAGCACTAAGAAGGCACTAGGTTCACAAAGTTGAGCGTTTTTTCTTTGTGTAAAACATTGTGCCTATAGTGGTTAATAGAATAAACACTATTTTAAACTTGAGCCTTTTATATTTGTAATCATTTAATTCTTAATTCTTAATTATTTGTACGCTTTACAGTTGACAACATTAAGCCACTAAGGATTAATAGCGTTCCAATAATTTTATTTTGTAAATGAATTTTTTCTTTATTTTCAAGATATTTTCTTAGTTTAGAAGCAAACGTAACGTATGTTAAAAGGCAGATGCCATCAATTGCTAAATAGGTAATTCCGAGAATTACTACTTGGGGTATAAACACTAAATTTTGGTCAATAAATAATGGAAAAAGAGCTGCGAAAAATACAATTGGCTTTGGGTTTGATGCTGACATAAAAAAGCCCTCCCTATAAAGTTTTATAAAACTTTTTTCTGAACTTTTTTTATTGAATTGACCAATTTTAGGATTTGAAATAAATTTCATTATTCCCATATAAATGAGATATCCAACACCAATCCATTTTATAAGACTAAAAATTTCTCCTGAAGAAATAATAATTGATGCCAATCCAAGAGAAGATAAAATTATTTGCAATGTATTTGCTGATAAATCACCTAATATCGTTCCAATAGTTCTTTTTACACCGTGATTCATACTATTTGCTGTAGCAAGTAATACGCTAGGTCCGGGAGTTATTCCAATGATTAGAACAGTTCCAACAAATGAAACCCAAAGAGTTAAATTCATATTGTTTTATTCTTTATACCCAAATCTACGCAATTGATTCTTGTTATTACGCCAATCTTTATTTACTTTAACATAGAGTTCTAAAAAAATCTTTTTACCAAAGAATTTTTCTAAATCTTTTCTAGCTTCAGAACCTACACGTTTTAGTGCAGTTCCTTTATGTCCGATAATAATTCCTTTTTGAGAATCGCGTTCAACCATTATGATTGAACGGATTTTTATAATCTTTTCTTCTTCGTTAAATTCTTCGGTTTCTATTTCTACCGAATAAGGAATTTCCTTTTTATAATGCATTAATATCTTTTCACGAATGGCTTCATTGACAAAAAAGCGTTCTGGCTTATCTGTTAATTGATCTTTAGGATAAAATGCAGGAGACTCTGGTAATAGTTCAATAATTTTTTCAAAAACAGTGGTCACATTAAAATTTTCTAAAGCAGAAATCGCATAAATAATTGCATTTGGCACTTTTTTTTGCCAGTAAGTTATCTTTTCTTCTACTTCCTCTTGAGAAGATTTGTCTATTTTATTAATTAATAAGAGTACCGGAATTTTGGCATTTGTAATTTTATTAAAAAAATGCTCATCTTTCAATTCCTTTTCGCCAATTTCAACCATATAGATTAAAATATCAGCATCTTCAAAAGCTGATTTTACAAAATCCATCATAGAAGATTGTAACTCATAGACAGGTTTTATAATTCCTGGAGTATCAGAAAATAAAATCTGAAAATCATCACCATTAACAATACCTAAAATACGATGTCTTGTAGTTTGTGCTTTAGAAGTTATAATTGACAAACGCTCACCTACAAAAGCATTCATTAATGTTGATTTTCCAACATTAGGATTACCAATGATGTTTACAAATCCGGCTTTGTGTTTTGACATAAAAAATATTGAAATACAAAGGTAAGTTAATTTAGTTAGGTTTCTTAGTCAGGGTTTCATTTGGTGTGAAGCCCTGACTATTATATCAATTCATTGAAAAGCCCAATATCAAATACAGAATTGTCGTAATTACCCCTCCAATTAAGGCATAAGGTAATTGAGTTCTAACATGGTCAATATGATCACTTGCAGATGCCATAGATGAGATGATAGATGTATCAGAGATAGGAGAACAATGATCACCAAAAATTCCGCCACCTAAGGTTGCGGCAATAACTAAGGTTAAATCTGAACCATGGGTATTTGCCATTGGGATTGATATTGCCAACATAATAGCAAAAGTACCCCAAGATGTTCCTGTAGAAAAAGCAATAAAAGAACTAATTAAAAATACTACTGCAGGTAAAAACTCCGGTGAAAGCCAATCTTTAGACCAATTAGCAACAAATTGACCGGTACCTAATTCATTACAAGCATTACCAATGGCAAAGGCAAGTAACATCAATAATGCTAATGGCATGAGTTCACTTATTCCTTTTAAAATAAGGTCAACCATTTCTTTGGTTTTCATGATTCCTTGTGCTCGATATAAAATCATGGCTACAAGTAATGAGGCGATTACGGCGTATAATACTGAAGACGAGCCAGACCCTTTACCAATAGCTTGTGATAAATGATTACCAAAAGAAGAATAATTTTCAACTTCATTCCAACCTGTATAGGCTAAGTTTATTGGCATCATTAATACCATAGTCAATAATGGTATTACCATATTATATGATTTTGCTTTAATACCTTCTTTTGGTTCAAAGGATGTAATGGTTTCAGAGATCATTGGTTTTGAGCCGTCATTTAATAGTTTTCCGGTTTCTCTAGTCCTTTTTTCGGCTTTAGCCATAGGACCAATATCTTTTTTAAATATGATGACCATAAATACGAAGAGGATAGCTAAAATAGGGTAGAAGTTATATTTTATTGAAGATAATAACACCGAAAAAGGGTTTTCAATATCATAGGTAAGTAATAAGCCCATAATAAAAGCACCCCAAGCATTCATGGGAATTAAAATTGAGGATGGTGCTGAACTAGAATCTGCAATGTAGGCTAATTTTTCTCTGGGAATTTTTAATTTATCAAAAATAGGTCTGTATAATGTACCAACAGTTAAGGAACTGATACTAGTTTCTACAAAAAGTAATATACCGGTTAACAATGCCAACAATTGTACAACGACTCTACTATAACCGCTTTGTTTTTTTTCAAAATAATCAATTAGTTTATTGACTCTATTTATAAAGCCTTCAACGCCTTTTGAGTATTGAATAAATAATAAAAGTGCACCAACTAAAGCACTAAACATAATAGTTCGCGTTTGTCCAGGATCTTTAAATACATTGACTAGACCTTCTATAGTAGCTAAAGTACCATCTAAGAAATTCCAACCGTTGATAATTACCCAAGCAAACCAAATACCAAAAACCAAGGCAACATATACTTGTTTGGTTCGTAATGCAAGAATAATTGCTATAATTGGAGGTAAAATTGAAAGGAATCCGTAATTATCCATATTGAAGGTTATAAATTATAAAAGGAATTATTATACGGATAAATATATAAAAACAAATGGACTTTTTTATTTAATTTATTTAAGAGTCTAGAAAAGGAAAATGTTCATTCATAAAAAACCTTATCGATACGATAAGGTTAGTACTAGTAGCGAGAACAGGACTCGAACCTGTGTCCGCCTCTGGCGGATAAGAGTTCACCGAGTTATATTTTTTACATAAAAAAACCTTATCAATACGATAAGGTTAGAATTAGTAGCGCGTGTCCGCCTATGGAGGAGGAACAGGACTCGGACCTGTGTCCGCCTTAGGCGGATAAGAGTTCACCGAGTTATATTTTTTACATAAAAAAACCTTATCAATACGATAAGGTTAGTACTAGTAGCGGGAACTGGACTCGAACCAGTGACCTTTGGGTTATGAGCCCAACGAGCTACCTACTGCTCTATCCCGCGATATGGACGGCAAAGATACATAAAATTCAATTATTAAAAAGAATTTTAAGGTAAAAAAAGAGCCAAACAAAAATATGCTTGACTCTCAATCACTTGAATTAGTAAATTTTAATAATTAGCTATTCATTGACATTAAAAACTCTTGATTGTTTTTAGAGTATTTAATTTTTTCACTAATAAATTCCATGGCTTCTATAGGGTTCATATCTGCTAAATATTTACGCATTACCCACATACGTTGTACCGTTTTTTCATCTAATAAAAGGTCATCTCTACGTGTGCTAGATCTAACTAAATCAACCGCAGGATAAATACGTCTGTTAGAGATGTTTCTATCTAATTGTAGTTCCATATTACCGGTACCTTTAAATTCTTCAAAGATAACTTCGTCCATTTTTGAACCAGTATCAGTTAAAGCAGTTGCGATAATGGTTAAAGAACCGCCATTTTCTATTTTACGAGCTGCACCAAAAAAGCGTTTAGGTTTGTGTAAAGCATTGGCATCTATACCTCCAGAAAGTATTTTACCGGATGCCGGTGCAACAGTATTATAGGCTCTAGCCAAACGTGTGATTGAATCTAATAATATAACCACATCATGTCCGCATTCAACTAATCGTTTTGCTTTTTCAAGTACAATATTGGCAACACGCACGTGTTTTTCTGCTGGTTCATCAAAAGTAGAAGCAACAACTTCGCCTTTAACATTACGTTGCATATCGGTTACTTCCTCAGGACGTTCATCAATTAGTAAAACAATTTGATATACTTCAGGATGATTTGCAGCTATGGCATTGGCAATGTCCTTTAATAATATTGTCTTACCAGTTTTAGGTTGAGAAACGATCATACCTCTTTGACCTTTTCCTATAGGGGAAAACAAATCTATAATTCGTGTTGATAAAGAGCTGCCTTTTTCTGCTAGATCGAATTTTTCATTAGGAAATAACGGAGTTAAATGTTCAAAAGATACACGATCTCTAACAATACTAGGGTTTAAGCCATTAATTAATGACACTCTAATTAGCGGAAAATATTTTTCACCTTCTTTAGGAGGTCTTACGATGCCACGGACAGTATCACCAGTTTTTAAACCAAATAATTTTATTTGAGATTGAGACACATAAATGTCATCAGGAGATGATAAATAACTATAATCAGATGACCTTAAAAACCCATAACCATCTTGCATTATTTCTAATACACCTTCACTTTCTATGATACCGTCAAACTCAAAATCAGGATCCCTGTATTTACCTTGCCTTCGCGCCGTATTCCCTGCTTGTTTATGTTGTTTAGAATTTGAAGTCTTTTGATGCGAACCATTTTGGTTTTTCTTAAAACTCTTCTGGTTGGAGGTGTTATGTGCTTGTACTACTTTTTCAGAAATAGGAGTAATCTCTTTCTTAATAACTTCTTCAGTTTTTGACTTCTCTACTTTAACTTCTGGCTTATTTTGTTCTTGATTAAGGCTTTTATCGGTAGTTTTTGTCAAAGAAGCCCCTCTTTGTATGCGTTTACGCGGAGCTTTTTGTATTGGAGTTTTTTGTATTGGAGTTTTTTCTTGAGGAGTTGGCTTAGAAGCTTGAACATCTAATATTTGATATACTAAGTCCAATTTTTTTAGTTGACGAAATTTTGGTACACCAATTTTTTCTCCAATTTCCTGTAATTCAGGTAGTTTTTTTTGTTTTAATGATTCAATTTCAAACATTATAAATAAATGTGTTTAAATTAATTTAAGGGTATTTCTTGTTAAAATATAAGAGTTATATAAAATAAAAATTAGTTGATATGTTATATTTTGAATATTGTAAAATGAAGTAGATTTACAATATGGTCTAAATGTGATGCAATTATACAAATTTTTATTTATATACAACTTTATTTCTTAAAAAGTTTAATGTATTTTTGCAAAAATATTTACAAACCAGTTTATGATTCAACGTATTCAATCTTTATATTTATTTATAGGTGCGGTTATTTCTTTAGGATTGACCATTGTATTTCCGTTATGGAAAAACACTTCTAACGTTGCATATTATGTCTTGAATTTATTAACTAAAAATGAAATGGATATAAAAGTAATACCTATTTTATTTATACTATCAGGTTTAATGAGTCTTGTGAGTATATTTTTATTTAAAAATAGAAAGAATCAATTTGTGTTAAACCGACTTAATATTTTGATTAACCTTATTTTATTAGGAGTATTGATTTATCATCTACTAACATTATCTGGAGAAATGCAAATTTCTGAGAAGGGTATTGGGCTCTTATTACCTATTATTGTTATTGTGTTGTTAGCAATGACAAACAAAGCTGTAAAAAAGGACGAAGACCTTGTAAAATCTGTAGATAGATTGCGATAGTTCTAAGATTTTAGTTATATGTGTATGAGCCTATCTCAAATTTTGAGATAGGCTTTTTATTTTGACAAATATATAATGAGAAATAATAGTAAACTACCTCGGGGCAAGCCCAGAGGCATTGTTTACTAGAACAATTTAAGTT
>CAZHYX010000075.1:0-11273 GCA_964536675.1 uncultured Flavobacteriaceae bacterium | reverse complement strand
TAACAAACAACAAATAGATGGTGCAACTGATGATGTAATGCCTTTAGGAGATTTAAAAGTAAAATTTGAAGCATTTGGTTGGGATGTACTTGAAATACAAGAAGGAAATTCAGTTGAAGCCATTATTTCAGGCATAAAGGAAGCAAAATCTAGAACTGGTAAAGGTAAACCAGTTTGTATTTTATTACATACAGTTATGGGGAATGGTGTAGACTTTATGATGCATACACATGCTTGGCATGGTAAAGCACCTAATGATGAGCAATTGGCAATTGCTCTAGCACAAAACGCCGAAACATTAGGCGATTATTAATATCATAAAAAGAAGTTGTCATTCCCGCGTAGGCAGGAATCCAGAAATTAATTATTGAACAAGATTAATTTAATTCTTTATTCTCAATAATAAATGTTGGTAATCTTAGCTTAAACTTTACAGCAATCAATCGTATGCTAATTATTATAAGCGTAGTTACAATATAATTGATGTTTGTATTTATTTCCAAATTACTTAATATAATAAAGGTTATCGCACCGACAATACAAGCACTGGCATAAATTTCTTTCTTAAAAATAATGGGAATCTCATTACACAAAATATCTCTGATAACCCCTCCAAAAGTAGCCGTTATTGTCCCAAGAATGATTGATATAATTGGATGAAGACCTTGCTGAATTCCTATTTCAGTTCCAATTATAGTAAAGATACCTAGCCCGATAGTATCAAATAAAAATAACGATTTACTTAAGTAAATAATTCTCTTTCTAATAACTATTGAAAAAATAGTAGCTCCTATAATAGCGTAAATATAGTTTAGGTCTTGTATCCAACTTACAGGATTTCTGTCAATCAATACATCTCGTAAAGTACCACCACCTACTGCAGTAACAAAAGCAATGATAAAAACACCAAAAGGATCTAATTTTTTATGTATAGCTACCATTGTACCTGAAATAGCAAATGCAATAGTTCCTAATATATCTAAACTGTAAAATATATCCATTATTTATTGTTGCGTATAATAATTATAATCTTTAATAATAATATCAACAAACTCAAGAGGTTTCAATCCGGTTTTAATATCTGTTATTCCAACTATCTTATTATGTAGTTTTATTATAATATCATGATTTCCTTTTCGTTTTGCACTTCTATATAATCCTTTAATAGTTTGTATGTCAGTATCAGATAGCATAGTAACTTGTGGAAATGTTGGTTTATAATCTAATGGAATATCTGTAACTAGAGTATCTTGAATAGTAATCCGTTTTTTCTCAGTTATTACAGTAGTTCCTGCCGCAATATCACCCAAACGCTGCCCTTTTCCATTTAATAAAATAGTTAATAAGGCAACTGAACCTGATGCTAAACTTATATCAATTAAGCGTAGCATCCACCGTAAAATATAACTTCCAAAAGTTGGTTTTGAACCGTCAATTTTTACAACTCTAATTTTATTGATATATTTTCCTGGTGATTGTCCATTCATCAATACTTCAAATAGTAAATTATAGAAAAATATAGGTAATCCTAATAATAAACCACCCAAAGATCCATACTCATTGGTAAATCTAAAGCATTCATTATTAACATTACAATAATATAATATCCTACAATTATTAACATATCAATCAAAAAAGAACCAATTCTGGTACTTACATTTGCTACATTTTGTTGAATACTTACATTTTGTGCGGTTTCTATTTGAAAATTATCCATTTTTATGTTTATTTGTAGAGATAGATTAGCAGGATATAAACGGGCTAATATAAAAAATATTCTTTTTTATTTAAATGAATACATTGAAATAAATGCGAGAAGCAGCTTTTGTAAAAATACATAAAGAAAGATGGCAGTTGTTTGAGGGTGTGTTGGATAAAAAACAGCAAATTTCTCCAGATAAATTATCTGATTTATATATTGAAATTACTGATGACTTAAGCTATGCAAAAACTTTTTACCCAAATAGTAATACCGTAGTTTATTTGAATTCAATAGCTTCTAGTGCACACCAAAAAATTTACAAAACTAAAAAAGAAGGAAAAAATAGAATTGTCACTTTTTTTAAGACAGAATTTCCGTTAGAATTTTATAAATACCATAAACAATTACTAATTGCATTCTTAGTATTTGCTTTTTTTACGCTAGTTGGTGCATTTTCTGCTTCTGAAGATGGTGATTTTATACGTTTAATTTTAGGTGATTCGTATGTAAATATGACCCTTGAAAATATTGAAAAAGGCGATCCGATGGCAGTTTATAAAGATGCAGATGAAACTAAAATGTTTATTGCCATTACTTTAAACAATGTAAAAGTAGCAATGTATGCTTTTATTTTAGGGATGTTATTTTCAGTTGGCACATTATATGTTATGATGCAAAACGGAATTATGCTAGGTTCTTTTTTATATATGTTTTATGAAAAAGATTTATTGTGGGAATCATCTCGTACTATTTGGATTCATGGTACTATAGAAATATCGGTTATTATTATTGCCGGTTGTGCCGGACTGGTTTTGGGTAATGGCTTGTTGTTCCCGAAAACCTATTCAAGACTAGATTCCTTTAAAAGAAGTATTAAGGCTGGATTAAAAATAATGGTGAGTACCATTCCGTTTTTTATTGTAGCAGGCTTTTTAGAAGGTTTTGTTACCCGCCATACAGAAATGCCTGATTGGCTAGCAATCATTATTATACTAATTTCATTAGCAATCATTATATTTTATTACGTTATATATCCAATACAATTAACCAAAAAATTACAACCAAATGGAGAACAATAGTTATATTGAATTTAAAAAAGAAAGAGATTTAGGTAGTATCATTTCAGATACTTTTAAATTTATTAGGGAAAACTGGAAATCTTATTTTAGTGCAATCATTAAAATAGCAGGACCCTTTATATTGGTTGGAGCTATAGTAATGGTATTCTTTATGGGTTCTTTTTCAGGAATTTTTTCAGATATACAAGGTAATACGAACTCTGACCCAAGTGCTATTTTCGGGCTATTAGGCTCTATGTTTGGTTGGTTAGGTTTATTAGCTTTAGTAGGAGTTACCATTTATGTTATGGTATCGGTTACCTCATTATATTTTATAAAATCATATATCAATAATAATGGGAAAGTAGATTTTGCCGAAATTAGGACAAATACATTTAAAAATATTTGGAAGTTCTTAGGTTTAGGTATTTTAATAGTAATTATGGTACTTTTTGGAATAATGTTGTGTTATTTACCAGGTATTTATTTAGCAATAGTTTTCTCATTAGCAACCTCAATTATGATATTTGAAGGGAAAAGTGTTGGTGATACTATTTCGCATAGTTTTACTTTAATAAAAGGGCAGTGGTGGACAACATTTGGCGTTTTTTTAGTGGTAGGTTTACTTGTCACAATATTAGGCTCTATTTTTTCGATACCTGCACTTATCTATCAACTTATTAAAATGGGTACTATGTTAGGTGAAAATGACCCTGCTGAAGTTTTCAATTTATTTAAAGACCCCGTTTATATTGCATTGAATGTATTATCCTATGTAGGTAAATATATATTATCTTCCATAACATTAATAGCTTCAGTCTTTATTTATTATGATTTGAACGAGCAAAAAAACTTAACAGGAACCATCGAAAAAATAGACAGTTTAGGTCAATAATACATTGAAGTCCGTTTTACTTTACATATTAGTCGCCTTTTTTACTATCGGAATTTTTGCCCAGCAAGATTTTCTTAAAGTACAGTATGATACATCAGAAATTAAACAGAAAAAGTTTGATGCTGATAACTTAGACACTTATAAAAGTGATAGAGATTTTAATTATGAAGTAAAAAAACGTAAAATAACTTATTTAGAGCGTGTTTTTGATTGGTTTAAACGAATGTTGTCAAAAACTCTTTCATGGATATTTGGTATTGAAGCAGCAACAGGCATTTTAGCAGTAATAATTAGGGTGTTACCATATTTAATTGCTGCAATTGTACTGTTTTTACTGATAAAGTTCTTCCTAAAAGTTAATATAAACAGTATTATATCTGGTAAAACTGACAAAGCTATTGTTAGCTTAACGGATGAAGAAGAACTGATAAAAAATGAAGATTTATCAATACTCATTCAAAAAGCAATTGAACAAAAAAATTATCGCTTGGCTGTTAGGTATTATTATTTATTGTCATTGCAAAAACTTTCTAAACATGACTTTATAGAATGGCAACAAGAAAAAACAAATGAAGATTATATCAAAGAAATAAAACAAGAAAGCTTAAAAAACAGATTCGCCTCAAGCACCTATTTATATGATTTTGTATGGTATGGCAATTTTGATATTAATGAATTAGAATTTGCTAAAGCTGAAGTTGAGTTTAACGAACTAAATAAACTCATTAAATAATTGGATAAAAAAACAAAAATATATCTAAGCATCTTTGCACTTATAATCTTATCGATTATCTATATGGAAAGTGTAAAACCTAAACCTATTAATTGGTTTCCTTCTTATGTAAGTAAACATAAGATGCCTTACGGTACCTATGTGTTACGCAATGAGTTAGAAAATCTATTTTCAAAAACTAAAATTGACGATATTAAAATTCCCCCTTATGTATTTTTACAAGATAGTACTAAACAAGGAACCTATATATTTATTGATGATGCTATTAATTTTGGGGAAGATGAATTTAATAAATTACTACAGTTTGTAAAAAGAGGAAATGATGTTTTTATTTCAACCCATGGAATACAAATGGATACATTGGGACTAGAAACCGAGCGTTTATCATCAACTGCATTAGACGAAATACCTTTCTTCAAGCTGATAAACAAAAACTTAAGTTCAAAAGAATTTAATTTTGATAGAAATTTTTACAACACTTCATTTACAAAAATAGACACAACTTCTACTATTGTTTTAGGTAAAACAGGATACGTAGATAAAAATGAAAAACGCGTAGCTGAAGGCATAAATTTTGTCAAACAACCTTATGGAAAAGGAAATTTTTATTTACATACGTTTCCTGAAGCTTTTACTAATTATTTTATTTTAAAGTCCTCTAATAATCAATATACAGCATCTGTTTTATCATATTTAGATGAGTCAAAACCAATACTTTGGGATACATATTATAAAACAGGCAAAAGCGGTATTAGCTCTCCAATGCATTATTTATTGAGTTCAAAAAGTTTAAAATGGGCTTATTACATAGCATTGATTGGTATATTGTTTTTTATAATTTTTGAAGGAAAACGTAAGCAGCGATATATTCCAATAATCACTCCGTTAAAAAATCAGACATTAGCATTTACTAGAACAATTGCTAATATGTACTATGAAAAATCAGAACATAAAAATATAGCAGAACATAAAATTAGTTATTTACTGGAGTATATCAGAACAAAATTGCATGTACCCACAGTAACAATAAATGATCAATTCTATACGTATGTGTCATCACGGAGCAGTATTGGCAAAGAGAAAGTTATAGCACTATTTAACTATATAGACCAAGTACATTTAAAAAATACAATTACTAAAGAAGAATTGATAAAACTAAATACATTAATTGAAGAATTTAAAAATCCTATATAAAAAATGGAGAATCAAGAAATAAACCCTCAAGAAGAAGGGTTACAATTTAATACTAGAATAGATTTGAGCAAACTCAGAAATGCTATTTCACAAATCAAAGAGCAATTACACCAAGTTATAATTGGTCAAGACGATTTTATGGAGCTACTGATGGTTGCTTTATTAGCAGACGGGCATGTATTAATTGAAGGTGTGCCGGGAGTTGCTAAAACTATTACTGCAAAATTGTTGGCAAAAACTATTAGTACAGGTTTTAGTAGAATTCAATTTACACCAGATTTGATGCCATCAGATGTTTTAGGAACATCGGTATTAAATATGAAAACATCTGATTTTGAATTTAAAAAAGGACCCATTTTTTCAAATTTGGTATTGATAGATGAGATCAATCGTGCTCCAGCCAAAACACAAGCTGCGTTATTTGAAGTGATGGAAGAACGTCAGGCGACAATTGATGGTAAGAGATATGAAATGTCTCCTCCATTTATGGTGTTGGCAACACAGAACCCTATTGATCAAGAAGGTACTTATGCCTTACCGGAAGCACAATTAGATCGGTTTTTATTTAAAATTAATGTTGATTATCCGAGTTTAGAAGAAGAAGTACTCATTATTCAATCACATAATGACCGTAAAGGAGCTTTGCCCCAAACCATGGTAAAAGAAGTGCTTTCTGAAAAAGATTTAGCTGAATATAGAAGTAAGATTTTTGAAATTTTAGTAGAAGAAAAAATTGTAAAATATATTGCTGAGATAATTTCAAAAACGAGAAACCATCCACATTTATATTTAGGAGGTTCACCAAGAGCAAGTATAGCGGTACTAATGGCTTCAAAAGCATTTGCGGCATTGAATGGTAGAGATTTTGTAATACCTGAAGATGTTAAAAAAAGTATGTATCCGGTATTACGACATAGAGTTATTTTAACTCCTGAACGTGAAATGGAAGGGATGACAACTGATAAAGTTATTGAAATGATTATCCAATCTGTGGAAGTACCGAGATAGGAAAATCAGATGTCATTGCGAGGACGTAGGACGTGGCAATCTCACAATAAAGAAAAAGATTGCCACGGTCATTCCTCCCTAGCAATGATAATAAAATTATAATTTAAGGAATCAATGTAAATAATGAACATTATTAAAAATCTATACATACACGAACGATTTTTTATCTATATCAGTAGCATTGCTGCTATATTTCTGATTTCGTTTTGGGTAACTATTTTATATACTGTAGCTTGGTTATTATTGTTAATCCTTGCAGTGTTATTTATATTTGATTTGATAGTTCTATTTCGTTTTAAAAACGGAATTAAAGCAAGACGCTTATTACCAGATAAGTTCTCAAATTCTGATGAGAATCCTGTTCCAATTACATTAACCAATAATTATCCATTTAAAACTCAGTTAAAGATTATTGATGAGCTACCAGCTCAATTCCAAAAAAGAGATTTTGATTATGAAACAGTTTTAGAGCAATTAGATACTTATGATTTTGAATATAAGGTGAAACCTGTAGAACGTGGAGAATATCATTTTGGGACTTTGAACGTATATGTTTCATCAGTTTTACATATAGTTGCTAAACGTTATCGTTTTGATACTTCACAAATGGTTACTGTATATCCGTCCTATATACAGATGCGTAAATATGAGTTTTTGGCAATGAGTAACAGATTGACAGAATTCGGACTCAAAAAAATACGTAGGATAGGGCATACCATGGAATTTGAGCAGATTAAAAATTATGTACCAGGTGATGATGTAAGAACTATTAATTGGAAAGCTACTGCCAAGCGTGCACAATTAATGGTGAATCAATATCAAGATGAAAAATCTCAACCAATTTATTCAATTATAGATTTAGGAAGAGTTATGAAAATGCCTTTTGAAGAGTTGAAATTAATAGATTATGCTATCAATTCTACCTTAGCTTTTTCAAATATTGCACTACTCAAAAATGATAAAGCAGGAATGCTAGCTTTTTCAAAGAAAGTAGATGTGATTGTTCCTGCCAGTAATAAACGCACCCATATCAATGCGTTAAATGAAGCTTTATATAATATTGATACTCAGTTTACTGATTCAGATTATGGTTATTTATACGCTACTATAAAACGAAAAATTACGAATAGAAGTTTATTGATTTTATATACTAACTTTGAGCATATATCAGCTTTAAAAAGACAATTACCATTTCTAAAAGCGATTGCAAAACAACATTTATTAGTAACAGTATTTTTTGAAAATACTGAGCTAGATGATTTAATAGTTGAAAATGCTGAAGATATTCAAAGTATTTATCATAAAACAATTGCTGAAAAATTTACTTATGAAAAACGCCTCATTGTAAAAGAATTAGAAAATAGGGGAGTACATGCTATTTTAACAAAACCACAACATTTAACTGTGAATGTTATTAATAAATATTTAGAGTTTAAAGCCAAGGGGTTTATTTAATTTAGGCCATTATTTTGTACTGTCACTCAAAAGGGGCAGTAAATATGTTAAATTTTAAATGTCTGATTTGTTGATATTTACGAAATATTAGTTATATGATTACTAATTTTTTTTGGAAATACTTTTGAAATACATAATAAATTTTATAATTTAGTCCTTTATTTATATATAATTATAAGTTATTTTTTATTAACATTTAAATTTTTTTATTATGTCTTTTAAAGCAAAATTAAAAGTAGCAGGGAAAGAAGTAAACGTACTTCACTGCAGTTATGATCTACATCAAGAAGTAGATCCAACAGGAAGACCATCATCAGTAACAAGAGGTGGTAGAATCAATTTAACAGTTGAGTCAAATGGAGAAACAGGTTTCTTCGAATGGATGACAAACAACTTTGAACGTAAAGATGGAAGTATTGTCTTTGTTAAAAGAGATACCAATGCTACATTAAAAGAAATTAATTTTAAAGAAGGATACTTAGTAAAGTACAAAGAAAGCTTTGATTCTTCTGGTGAAAATCCACTTAAAGAAACCTTTACAATCTCTGCCAAAGAAATTGGTACTGGTAGTGGAGAGCATGTGAACGAATGGGTATAATTCACTATAAATTATAGTATTTAAAAGAATGAGGTATAAACTTATACCTCATTTTTTTATCATAGAACTCAATTACTAAAACTTTAAATGAGTTTATTTAATTCAATTATTATTTTGTAAATACAACTAGTATTATTACATTTAGTCAATAAAAATTAACACTATGAATTCAAATTTAGGTATTGGTGGTAACGAAGTTAAAGGAGATGCAAATGAAGCACTTAACGAAATACCAAAAAACAGAACATTACTTACAGGTAAATTAACACCTAATACACCGATAAAACCTGAAGTAGTAGAAGGGTTACGAACAGTTGAGGATGTTTTTGAACATTTTGACCCTAAAATAAAAATAGGATTTGAGGATAAAGATGGAGGTGTAGTTCATGAAGATTTAAAATTTACCAACCTAGGTGATTTTGGTAAAAAAGGACTTACTAATAATAGTGCCTTTTTAAAAGACCTAGAAATAGAAAGTGATCATTATAAAAAAATGATGAAACAACTAAAAACAAATAAAATTCTTAAAATGGCATTGCAAGACCCTCAGGCTAAGCAATCAGTTATAGAAACTATTAATGCACTTATTGAGGAGATTAAAAGCTCTCAAAAATAACCTTAAAAAGTAAAAAAATGGCAGGATCATCAGCAAAAAAAACGGATGTAGGTTTACAAAATAAATTATCACAAAAAGTAAAAGAAAAATCAGAAGCATTCGCTAAGTATGGCGGATTTGATTTATTAGAATCATCAATTGATGGTGTCCAAAATTTAAACCCTAATCGTAAAGCAAGACGGAATATTTTCTTAACTGAAAATAATAAAAAAGAAGAACGTAGTGAATTATTAAAAGTATTAAACCTTTGGTCAGATTTATTAAAAAATCAAGGTGATGTTATTGATTTAGTAAATAAAGCTAATGAAAAGGCAGAAGAAGCAGAAAAAACACTCAAGAAAAATCTAAAAATTGCATTAGATGAAACTAAAGATTTAGAAACTTCATATCGTACGGTGGCTTTGTTCTTTAGAAATACAGATTTACCAGCTGTTAAAAATGTCTCAATAATTAATGCTGAACTAGATCAACTTTCAGATTTAGATAACACACGCTTTTTTGACCATATTAGAGATGAAATTCTTGCCAAATATGATCGACTTGATCTTAGAGAAAACTATTCTTTAATGGTAGTGCCTGGTTATCTTGGTTCAAAAGCAGTAGTAGATAAATGGGCAAAACTAGCACATGATAATAAAATAATGTTGGTAACTGACTTTTTACACCTAGATGAGCCGGATGATGTCATGGAAATGTTTGAATCAGCCAATTTAAGTAGTGGCGATATGTACCTATCTAATACTATTATGACCTGTAACTGGTTGGTTGGTAGAAATAAACATGCTGAATTAGGTGAAGAAGATAACCTATATATACCACCTTCAGGTGCATTAGCTGGTAGAATATATAATACGTTAATGTCACAAGTAACTGCCGGTAAAAAACACGGTGGCCTCAATGAAGTTAGTGGTGTAAAATTCGATTTAAAGAAAAGCGAAATTGCTAATCTTGAAAGTTTAGGTGTAGTACCTATGGTCAATGAATATGGTAAAGTAATGGCTTTTTCTGCAAAAACACTTTTTAATGGTGATAATTTAGGTTTACAGACCTATTCTGTAGTACGTGTATTTGACTATGTTACAAAAGTATTGATGGACTTTTTAAACCGTCGGGCCTTTGAAAACTTTAATGCCAAGACCCGTAAAGAAATTCAGCAACAAATTGTACGCTTTTTAGATAGTGTTACCGGTCCAGATAAATTAATTGAGAACTTTGAAATCAAACGTTTTGAACAAGATTATAATCAGAAAGATAGAATATATCTTGATGTAAATTTAAAACCATATTTTCCGGCTAAAAACTTTTTAATTAAAATGGATGGGCAAAAAGGCGATGATGGAAATGAATGGGACTCTGAATACGAACAACAATAATTAAAAGAAAAATAAAAGTATGTCATTTTTAGCAAAATTTATAATAGATGGTAAAGACTATAATGTATTAGAAAGTACCCTTTCAATGTATCAACCTACAGATAGTACTGGTAAACCATTAGGAAGACCAAGTGGCGGACAAATAAACCTGATTATAGAATCTGACGGCAGTACAGATTTATTTCATTGGATGAAAGAACCAGAGCATACCAAAGACGGCTCAGTAATTTATTTTAAAAGAGATGCTATGGCAAAACAAACTGTAGTTGAGTTTACTAAAGCCTTTTGTATTAATTTTACTGAACGCTTTGTTGCAGACACCAAAGACCCGATGAGAATATCTATAACCATCTCTGCACAAGAACTTAAAGTAGGTGCTGTAGATTTTAAAAATCTTTGGGGAGCATAGTATCAAAATATACCTTAAAAAGGAATAAAAATTTTAATAAAGATTCAATATTTCTAAATTAAATATTTAGCAATAAGCGGTTGAGGTTTTGGTATGTCAAAAGGTGTATTGCCTGCTTCAGGAACTTTTAATATACATAAATCTTTTCATAGATAGAATTCCTATAAGTAAATCTATTGGAGGTAAAATAATACATAGAGAGTCAAAAACAGTAATTTTTGAATTAAAAAAA
>CAZHYX010000074.1:0-11285 GCA_964536675.1 uncultured Flavobacteriaceae bacterium | reverse complement strand
AATGGCAATTGATGAAAATAATCAATATCCGTCCAAGGGTCACGAAAATCTGCAATCCACTTAACTTTTAATCTCTGTTTCAACTTCAAACCAATCAAATGCAGACTATGTGGAGGGCCTGTAGTTATAATAATATCTATTTTATTTTTTAAAAGGTATTCAGATAAAAATTTTACTGAAGGTTTTATCCAATATTTACGCGCATCAGGTATAAAAAAATTAGCTCTTATATATTGAGTGATTTTTCCGAAAAAAGAAGGATTTACATCTAAAAATCCAGCACTAGCTTGTTTGTTTTTACTGCCAAAAAATGATAGTAAATTATTTGGCTCCTTTATTGGTTGTTTTAATATTTCAATAGTAGTTGGTACTTCATTTTGAAGTGTTTCATCAACAATGGCATAATAGGGCTTATCAACAGTATAAATTATAGGTTCAATATTAAAATCTTGCAAATATTTCACAAACTTTAACCAACGTTGAACGCCAGAACCTCCCGCGGGAGGCCAATAATATGTTATGATTAATACTTTCAATTACTCAATTCTTGATAGGTTTGTATTAATTTATTTGATACTTTTTCCCAACAAAATTCTTCTTCAATAAATTTCTTTCCGTTTGCACCAAGTTCGTTTCTTAAAGCCTCATCAGTAAACATCTGTATTATTTTTTCAGCAAAACCTTTACTATCTTTTTCAATATGAACCAAACCACTCTTTGTCCTTTCAATTAGGTTTTTTTGTGCAGTTGCATTACTTACCAATACAGGCTTTGCAAAACTCATATATTGAAATATTTTATTGGCGTAAGCTACATCATGTTGAGCATTTTTATATAAGGGCGAAATACAAACTGTACTTGCTATAATATACGAAGGAAATAATTTTACATTTTGCCAACCTTGAAAATCAACATACTTTTCAATATTTAATTCCTTAACTTTTTGGTTTAAAACTACATCAGTTGTATTACTCCCAACAATAACCAATTTGACATTAGCTATGGGTTGTTTTAAAGCTGGAATTGCCTCAATTGCAGTTAACAATCCTCTGCGTATACCTGTATCACCCAAATACAAGATAACAAAATCATTTTTATATCGATTTAAAATGGCATCATCTACATCATAGTCTTTATAAAATGCTTTTCTAACCGAGTTTGGAACGACCTCGATTCTAGAGTCATCAATATTAGTTCTATTAACTACCTCCTCTTTAAACTCATTAGAAACAGTTATAATTTTTGTCGCTTTTTGAATAAATTCTTCCTCTTTTTGTTTCCATTTTTTAGGAGATATTAAATACTTTCCGGGAAATTTCTGTACATGAGGATAGTGTTTCATAATCTCAGGCATATTATCATGTAAATCTAAAACTACCGGTAATTTTAATTTCTTATTGGCTTTAAAAGCAGCGTCTCCAATTCTAATATCGTGAATATGAATAACTTCAATATTATATTTTGTTAGGAAGTTACTTATTTTTTGAGACATCTTATTCGTATAGAAAGGTAAAGAATATACTAAAGCAGATAGTTTATATTCAAGCTTATTTGATTGATACCTTTTTACATAAATTCCATTTATAACTTCATTGTCTAGTTGATTATCGTCGTATTTTAAACAAAAAAGATATACTTCAAAACCATTTTCTACTAAAGAAATTGCTTCATTTTCAACCCTTGGATCGGGTGGAAAGGTTTTGTCAAGTATCATTCCTATTCGCATAACTATCTTTCGGCGTAAACAGCGTAATATCTTGGTGTATATTTTCGTAAAATGGGTCTGAACCCTATTTTATTAATTGGGCTTGTCCATTTTTCTGAAGTTTTGATATTCCATCCAGATTTTTCTAACAGCCAATCAAATTGCCAATCTTCAAATTCATGGTAATGCCTATCCCATTCTTCAGTTTTTGACCTATACGCTTTTGCAAACCATAAATTTAACGGAATAGTAGCAATCAATTTAGTTGATTCTATCGCTCGTAAAACATTAAACGGAGCTATTAAATGTTCAAATATTTCAAAAGCTGTTACAGCATCTACATTATACTTTTTTACTACTTCAGGTAATATATCTAAATCTTCACCTTCGGTATTATAAACAGTATAACCATGTTGTTCCATAATTTCGCTAAATACATTGTGAGTACCTAAATCTAAAATGGTAGCAGGTGCTGGTAATACTTTTTGTAAAAATTCAATAGTGTGGTTATACCTTTTATTATGATGATTCATGTTGATTTTTCTTTTTTTCAATAAAGAACCAACCTAAAGGAATCAACAATAAAAAAACATAAGAAATAAGTGTAATGGTATTTCCTTTTTTAATGACGGTGGGTTCAAATTTAAAAACAATTTCATGCTTCCCTGCGGGAACAATCATTGCTCTAAGTACATAGTTTACTCTAAAATGTGGTGTTAATTTACCATCTATATAAGCATTCCAACCATTTTTATAATAGATTTCAGAAAACACAGCTAGTTGTTTAGTTGTTGTATTACTTTCATAAACCATTTTATTGGGCTGATATGAAGTTAGCTTAATAGTTGCTAAACTATCATTTTTAAAATGGATTTTAGGTAACAAATTTTTAAATTCAATATTAACTACAGCTTTTTCTTTCGTTTTTAAGCTATCTAAAGCTTTTATTTCTTCGTCTGCAGTATTTACAAATTCAACTTCATTTACAAACCAAGCATTACCATTGGCTTCAATATTTAGTTGTAACTGTGGAGTTCCTTGATTATCAGGATAAATAATATACTTCGTATTGAGCATATTTAATACCTCAAAATTATTTTTAGCTATCTGATAATTAAAAAGTTCTTGATAACGTCTAGGCTTTGCCGCATGATACCCACCAATAGAATTATGAAAGTACGAAGTACTTGCATCATTCATCGGGTCAACCATAAAATTAATTACTCTAAAATGTGATGTATCCTTTAAAATCTTTTTATCAATAACTGAAGCTTGAAATGGTTTTTCTTCTTGTTTTTTTGACACAAAATCATCTGCGTTTACATACCGTTTACTCACTCCAACTAAATCAAATAATATCAATACAGCAAACGCAATTATAGTGATATTTTTATTTATTTTATTCTTTAAAAATGCCCATAACAATCCTGTTGAAAACAAAATTAAAAGTAATGACCGTAAACTATCTTTAAAGAAGATAGACTTTCTATCTGCAATAATGGCATCCGTAAATCCGGGTAATTGTTCCTCTAAACTGGCATCTCTAAAACTTTCAAAATTGAATAAACTTGTACCAAATAGTGTAAATAGTAGTGTGATTCCTCCTACTCCATATAGCGTATATTTCAAATATTTTAAACGTTCATCTTTTTCTTTTTCAGGTTTTAAAAACTGATTTAACGTTATAATTGCTAATAGTGGAACCGCTAATTCGGCTATTACCTGAAAAGAGGAAACTGCTCTAAACTTATTATATAAAGGCACATAATCAATAAAAAAGTTAGTTAAAGCAGGGAAATTCTTTCCCCAACTCAACAAAATAGAGAAAATTGTTGCTGCTAACAACCATTTTTTCAACTTCCCTTTAATTAAAAATAACCCTAGTATAAATAAAAATATAAGTACCGCACCAATATAAGCTGGTGCTTCAACAAAAGTTTGTTTTCCCCAATACATAGGCAAATTTTCAGAAAAACTTTTTGCTTGTTTTCTACCAATCTTATCTTTTAAAAATTGATAAGTTTCTGAATCTTTTCCTAAATTCTCTCTATTACCGCCTCCATAAAATCTTGGTATTAATAAATTAAAAGTCTCAACTATACCATAACTATACTCAGTAATATATTCTTTAGATAAACCAGTAGTAATATTCTCTTTTTGTTTACCATCTGGCGCAATGATTAATTCACTTTTACTTCGGGTGCTATGCTGAGCGTATTCTTGTGTAGCTAGCAAGCTGGTTGCATTAACGCCTACTGCTAAAATCACAGCAGCTAACATAATAGCAATACTTTTAAAAAAATGCGGAATTGTTTTTTCTTTTACGGCATCAATCAAATAAACTATCCCTAAAATAAGTACCATAAACAGTAAATAATAGGTCATTTGAGGATGACTTGCATTGATTTGAAATGCCATTCCTAAAGCCGTCAAAATAAATCCTAATAAATAATTGCGTTTAAAAACAGATAAAATTCCCGCTAAGACTACTGGCATATAGGCAATGGCATGGGCTTTTGCATTATGACCTGCACCAAAAATAATGATAAAATAAGTTGAAAGCCCAAAAGCTAATGCACCAACAATGGCAAGTTTCCATTCAACATTTAGTACATATAGTAGTATAAAAAAGCCTATAAAATATAAGAATAAATAATCAGCAGGACGAGGTAAAAAGCGTAATAGTAGATCTATTTTTTTAATATAATTATGAGGGTAATAAGCACTTACATTGTAGGCAGGCATACCGCCAAAAACTCTATTGGTCCAATATGGTTCTTGATTGTGTTCTGCTCTAAAGTCAACAATTTCTTTTGAAATGCCTCTAAACTGAGCAATATCACTTTGAAATAGTTTTTTCCCTTCTAATACCGGAGAAAAATATGCCAACGAAACAATTACAAATACTAAAATCGCTATTAAAAAAGGAACTATTTTATTGTTCTTCATTGCTTTTTAAGTTATTCAACTTCTTCATAATCAACATACTCTCCTGCATCATCATTAATTTTTTTAGTTTGTCTAGGTGTTTTATCTATTACAGTTTCTCCTTCTTTTAAAGGTGGCTCATTTGTTGAACTTTTGTATTGTTGTTCATTGAATTTTTTTTCAACTGTTTTCATTATTTTTTTAAAAAATAACGGAAATACCAGTCTTGCAATGAATTTAAGTGCATAATAGACAAGTACTATAATAAGTATGGTTCTAATAAAGTTCATTAATCCTGCTTGTTGCATAAAATATTAATCGACAAAATAAATTCTATTATTGTTCCCAAAAATAACAATTTGAAAGCAACTAAAGCGTTTAGTTATAGATAAAAATGTTTAATTTGTAAAATTATAATATCATTATGCGAAAAATTGGGTTGTTTTTACTTTTTATTGGCTGTTTCTTTACAAGTACTGCTCAATATACTGAATTAATCAATTCAAGAAGACCGGGTTTTTCTGACAGCCCTTTTAGTGTTGGTACTGATGTATTGCAATTTGAAGGTGGTTTGTTTTATGAAAAAATAAAAAATGATGACTATAAAATTGGATCTTTTGGGACGGATGTTATGGTTCGTTATGGCAAATTTTTTGAGAAACTGGAAATTAATTTAAATTTACAATTTCAAAATGATAAGGTAAATTACGAGAACCCTTTAATTTCTGACATTTCTAAAACAAATTTGAATCAATTAACCATTGGCGCAAAATATTTGGTTTATATGCCCCAATACAAAGACCGAACAAAAGAAATACGAAGTTGGAAAAAAAAGACTCGTTTTGATTGGAAACGATTAATACCATCAGTTGCTGTATATGCAGGCGCTAATATACCTGTAACTGAAAGTTTTATAGGTGGTAATTTTCCTGGATATGTAGAAGGTTCATTTAGTCCGAGAGTAGCAGTTTATACCCAAAATGATCTTACGGATAGATTTGTCTTTTTGACAAATTTAATTATGGATAAGATTGGTTCTGGACAAAAAGAAAATTCATATATCATAACAAGTACTTATTCTTTAACTGAAAAAGTATCTGTTTTTGCTGAACATCAAGGTATTTTTAAGGATAATGGCATACCTAACGATTATCAATTTGGTGGTGGTGCAGCTTATCTACTATCTAAAAATACGCAAGTCGATGTTTCTTTTAGGGTGATAAGCGATAGAGACGGCTCTACAAATTTGATTAGTGCCGGTTTAGCTTGGCGACTAGATAGACATAGAGATCAGTTTAAAACGGTTGACTCAGATGGTAATGTAACAAAAAATAAAAAAGAAGGTAACTTCTTTTCAAGGTTATTTGGTAGTAAGAAAGATAAAAAGCAACGTAAAGTTAAAAAGGTAAAAGCCAAAAAACGTAAAATTAAAGAACTGAAACCTAAGAAAAGTAAAAAGCAGAAAAGAGCCGAAAAAGAAGCTAAAAAGAAAGAAAAAGCAGAAAAGAAAGCAGAAAAGAAGAAGGAAAAAGATTATGACAAAAATTATGAACCTCCAAAAGATGATTCTGTAGATGATAACAATTAAAGAGGTTATTACAAAAAATGAGCTAAAGCAGTTTGTTAAATTTCCTTTTAGTTTATATAAAAATAATCCATATTGGATACCACCAATAATTAATGATGAGTTAGCTGGATTCGATAAATCTAAAAACCCTGCTTTTGAAAATGCGAAAGTACATTTCTTTTTAGCGTATAAAAATAATGCAATAGTTGGCAAAGTAGCTGCCATATTAAATTGGACAGAAATCAAGCAACAGGGATTAAAAAAAATGCGTTTTGGTTGGTTCGATGTTATTGATGACGTAGCGGTAACCAAAGCCCTTCTTGATAAAGTTTACAAAATAGGAAAACAACACGAATTAGTATACATTGAAGGACCAGTTGGCTTTTCAAATTTAGATAAAGTAGGTGTCTTGACAGAAGGTTTTGATGAATTAAATACCATGAACACTTGGTATAATTATCCTTATTACAAAACCCATTTAGAACAATTAGGGTATGTTAAAGAAAAGGAATATATAGAAAATAAATTTCCATTTAGTAATATTAACCCAGAGTATTTTAGAAAAGCTCAAGCATTAATTAAAAAACGATATCAGCTTAGATCTCTTAATTTCTCAACCACAAAGCAGTTGATGCCTTATGTAGATGAGATGTTTGATTTATTTAATGAAAGTTATGCCAAGCTTAGCACTTTTGTCCCAATTTCAGATACGCAAAAAGAGTATTTTAAAAAGAAATATATCAGTTTTATCAATCCTGAATTTATAACATTTGTTGTTGATAAAAATGAAAAAATAGTAGCTTTTGCCATTGTAATGCCCTCATTTGCCAAAGCTTTACAAAAAGCAAATGGCAAACTATTTCCATTTGGAATCTTTCATCTGTTAAAAGCAAAGAAACATACTAAAGATGTAATTTTTTATCTTATTGGGGTACATCCTGATTATCAAAATAAAGGGGTACATGCTATTATTTTTGACCAATATTATAATGTTTTTTCAAAAAAAGGAATACAGAACTGTATCAGAGGTCCTGAGTTGGCTGACAATATTGCTATTCATCAACTATGGAAACGTTTTGACCCAAAGATTTATAGAAAAAGAAGTACCTATCGTAAAAATATATAATGCAGCTTTTTTACAATCCAAATATAACCAAAGGTACCAAGCAATTTACTTTTAATAAAACTGAAAGCAGACATATTGTTCGTGTGCTTCGTAAAAAAATGGGCGATCAATTGTTTATTACCAATGGCAATGGTTTATTATTTAATTCAGAAATAAGTATCGCTAACGATAAAAAATGTTTGGTTACTATTACCTCTGTTAATAAAAAGCCTAAACTATGGGATTATCATCTACATATTGCCATTGCACCTACTAAAAACATAGATAGATTTGAGTGGTTTTTAGAAAAAGTTACCGAAATTGGTATTGATGAAATTACACCTTTGTTATGTGATCATTCTGAAAGAAAAGTACTTAAAACCGAGCGTTTAGAAAAAATTATAGAATCTGCTATGAAACAATCGCTAAAGTTTCATTTACCGCAATTGAATCCTTTAATTAAATTTTCAGACTTTGTGAATCAAAATTTTGATAGTAATTTATACATCGCTCATTGTGGAAAAACGGATAAACAATTATTAAAATCGATATTACTTCCAAATCAAAAAATAACTATTTTAATTGGACCTGAAGGTGATTTTTCAATCTCTGAAATTGAAAAAGCCATTCAACAAAATTTTATTGATATTTCTTTAGGAGACAGTAGGTTACGAACAGAAACAGCAGGTATGGTTGCTACGCAAATGGTTTCGTTCATAAATCAATAAAAAAGCACCTACATAATATGCAGGTGCTCTAACTTTTTTAATTTAATAAGCAGTTATTTTTTTGCTATTATTTCAACAACTAATTCAATTTCATCTTTAATAAGTTTGTCTTTTAAATCTGGAAAGAATTTTCCTGAATTAAATTTTATATTCCATTCAGTTCTATCAATAGTAAAAGGTTCACTTTTAAATACAACTTCATCACCATTAACAGTTATAGTTGCCGGAAATTGAATATTCTTTTTAATTCCTTTTATGGTTAAATTTCCTTTAATTAAAGATCTCCCATCTTCATCATCAACACTAGAAATAGTAAAAACACTAAAGGGGTTATTCTCTACGTCAAAAAAGTCACCACTTTTTAAATGATTTGTAAGTTTTGCATTATATTCCGCATCTTTAATATCTAAAGTCTTAATAGTTTTCATGTCAATAACAAAGTTACCTCCACTTAGTTTATCACTATCAAAAGCTAAATAACCTTCAGAAATTTTAATAGTTCCATCATGAGATTCTGTTGGTTTAAAGCCTTTCCAAACTAGCATTGAACTATTAGCGTCAGCAATATAACGAATTGCCTCTGATTGAATTTGAGACACTTCTACTGCATCTTTTGCTTCAGTTTCATTTTTTACTTTTTTACATGCAACAATTGATAATCCTATAAAAAGGATAGTAGTTATTTTAAATAATCGATTCTTCATTATATGTTAATTTTATTTAATAATTTTTCAAATTTAAACCTTTTCATTTTGTTAGGTAAACTAAAAATGAAAAAAATTATGTAGGTTTGTTAACAATCACATATAAAAATATGCGTGTTTTTTTTATCCTAAACTTATTTTTATCAATTTCAATTTCTGCACAACAAGTAGCAATTTTAAAATATGGTGGTGGTGGTGATTGGTATGCAAATCCTACAGCAGTTCCTAATTTAATAGCATATAGTAATACTAATATCAATACTGTTATTAGTGAAAAACCTAAGACTGTAGAAGTAAATAGTTCAGAAATTTTTAATTACCCTATACTTTTTATGACTGGTCATGGTAATGTCTTTTTTACAGATAATGATGCTGAAAATTTAAGAAAATATTTAACCTCAGGTGGATTTTTACATATTTCTGATAATTATGGTTTAGACAAATTTATCAGAAAAGAACTTGAAAAAGTATTTCCTGAATTAGAATTACAAGAAATTCCATACAATCATCCAATTTATCATCAAACATTTTTTTTTGAAAGTCTACCTAAAATTCATGAACATGACGGTAAACCTCCTCAAGGTTTTGGTATTTTCTATAAGGGAAGAATGGTTTGTTTTTATGATTACGAAAGTGACTTAAGTGATGGTTGGGAAGATGAAGCTGTGCATAATAATCCGAAACAAATTAGAGAAAAAGCATTAAAAATGGGTGCAAATATTATTGAATATGTTTTTAATAATTAGTACTAATAAAGTTTTAGATAACCTAAAACTAAATTTTGATGATAATAGCCTTTGGGGATTATACGTTGCCTTAGCCATCATCATGTTTGGTGTTTCTTTAGAAATTACGATAGATGATTTTAAACGTCTTTCTAAAAATCCGAAACTGGTATTAATAGGTGTTTTTTCGCAATTTATATTATTCCCGTTGATTACTTTTGCGTTAGTAAGCATTATCAATCCAATACCTAGCATTGCCTTAGGAATGATTCTAGTTGCTGCTTGCCCTGGTGGCAATATCTCTAATTTTTTAACACATCTCTCTGGCGGAAATACTGCATTATCAGTTAGTTTAACAGCATTTGCAACCTTGGTAGCAATTGTAATGACACCAATAAATTTACAATTTTGGGGTAATTTATATGAACCTACATCTCAAATTTTACGTGATGTAGAACTCAATCCTTTTGAACTAGCAAAACTCGTTACGTTAATTTTAGGTGTTCCTTTACTTTTGGGAATGTTATTCAGAAAACGCAACCCATCTATGGCAACAAGAATTGCCAAGGTCTTAAAACCTATCTCAGTAATCATACTTATGTTATTCATTGCAGTTGCTTTTTATAATAACCTTGACATCTTTATGGAATATATTCACTATGTTATTTTCATTGTTATATTGCATAATTTTTCGGGACTATTAGGAGGGTTCTATTTTGCAAAAAGTTTAAAACTTCCTTACTATAATCAAAAAACATTGGCTTTAGAAACCGGAATTCAAAATTCAGGGTTAGGTTTATTATTGGTATTTGCTTTCTTTGATGGCTTAGGTGGTATGGCATTATGTGTAGCTTTTTGGGGTATTTGGGATATTTTATCGGGATTGGTCATTGCCTATTACTGGTCTAAAGTCTCACCCAGAACTATAAAAAAACAGGTCTAACCCACCTGAGGCGGAAAAAGTAAATTCATTTTAACCCGAATTAAAAATATTACTTAATGTTAAAACAGGTTTGGTATCGTCTTTTTAAAATATACATCAGCACAGGGTTATTTTTATTTTTTAAAAAAATAAAGGTTTATAATGAGGATAATATCCCTAAAAAGGGGGCAATTCTATTAGTTTCAAATCATAAAAACGCATTGATAGATCCTTTATTAATTGCAACTACTACGCAAAGAAATATTCATTTTTTAACCAGAGCTAGTGCCTTTAAATTAAAACCTGTTTATTGGTTTCTTTCTACCTTGAATATGATTCCTATTTATAGAATGAGAGATGGTAAAGGAACATTGGCAAAAAATGAAGCTATATTTAATAAATGTTATGATATTTTTAATAGAAAAAAGTGTTTGTTGATTTTTCCCGAAGGAACTCATGACATTAAACGATGGGTTAGACCTTTAAGTAAAGGGTTCACTAGAATTACCTTTGGTGCTTTAGAGCAAAACGCTGATTTGGAATTACATTTAGTTCCTGTGGGCTTAAATTATACCAATGCAACCGCTTTTGCAGAAAGTGTTTCTATTTATTATGGAAAACCCATTTTAGCAAATAATTTTTACAATAAAGAGGAGTTAAATGCTTCTACAGTCAAACTTAAAAATGAAGTACATCAAAAATTAACTGAGTTAACTACGCATATTGAAGAGCTTGAAAACTATGATAGTATTATTGATAGATTAGGAGGTGTTGACTACCTTAACCCTAGAGATGTAAATACTAAAATTTCAAATCTTAAATCTCATCCCGATAGCTGTCAGGACAAACTCCAAACTCAATTCAAAAATAAGAAGTCTTCTACGTTTTGGAAAGCCCTGAA